>JAUYHT010000006.1:300000-445965 GCA_030688545.1 Candidatus Diapherotrites archaeon
CGCCATGGTGGCGAGGGCGTGCATGGGTTGGGGGATGTTCCATTGGTAATTGTATGCGTCCTTATAGGATTTGGCTCCTTTGGGGAGGATGGTTTCTTGGGTCTTCTCCGAGAGGGCTTTTCCTATGTTTTCGAATGTCCCTTTGGGATGGCTTCCTTTCGCCGCTTCCATGGCGTGGTATTCCTCCTCGTATATTTTTTTGGCCTTTTCAATCCCTTTTTTGGCCCCTCGGGTAATCGTCCGAGTGGAATAGAAAACCATGTACACGAGAAATAGCAGGCCGCCTGCGATTAGCCAGAATAGGTTTCCCGTCGCCGCGAGCGCCACGAGAATGACTAATAGCAGAATCCATCCTCCCTCACTCATTAGTGGCCGCCCCCCATGCCTCCAAATCCACCCATTCCTCCTCCCATGCCGCCGCCCATACCCCCATCCATTCCCTGGAGCATCGCCAGCATGTCGGGGGACATCGCGGCCTGTTCCTCCGAAGGCTTCACTCCCACAAAATAGGCCAATCCCACGAGCGCCACGACGACATAGAGTAATTCTCCTTTCAGCGCCCCCCCGAAGATGAAAAATACGACCCCTGTCACGAGCGTGAGCAATATTCCCGGAATTGAGCGTAGGCTGATGAGCAAAAATACGAGGATGGCGAGGCTCAGCCAGATCTGGCTGTATTGCATGGTGAAGGCCAGCAGGAACACCGCCACCGCGTACGTGAAGGAGTCCATGCGTCGTTCACTTCCCGAAGACGTTCACTTTGGTGAAAACGTCTTTTCCGAATGTAGCGAAAGCCCATAAAAAAACGAGCCCCCACACGAGCTCGGGAAACTGGTAAAACGTGAGGAACATGATTACAAGGGCCGTGACGAAAGCGAGCTTGGTGCTCCCCACATTTCCTTTGGCCCAGTTGTAGATCCAGATGAATAGGAATATGGTGATGGCCAATTGGACGTTTTCCGTGAGGGATTGGAGGAGCATGCGCTCCTATTTTGGACGAAATCCCCTTATTTAAGGGAATGGTCATTTTGGAGAAAAGTTATCCGGAGGCGGCCTCGTCGTAGCGGGAAAAACGTCCTCTCCCTCGTCCCCCATTCCCACCCATGCGGGGTCGGCGTTTGCGCGCACCATCGTCATCCCCTTCCCGCACCGGGTGTTCGAACTCTTCGGGCGTCCTGGTAAAGGATTCTTCATCCGCGATCTTTCCCGTTCCGATTAAATAGCCCCGGGCCAGGAGCCAATAGATGAGGGCCAGGGATTTGCGCCCTTTATTGTTCACGGGAAGAACCACATCGATGTTTCTGAGTTCATTGTTCGTTGATGCTAATGCCACTACAGCTGCCCGGGCGAGGGAGGCTTCTTGGATGGCTTGCACATCGGACTCTGGTTCGGTGATGATGACCACTTTGGGTTGTAAAAATTCCTTCCCTTCGGGATTGGTAAATGTTCCGGGCACGAATCGTCCGGTGAGCGCGCGGCATCCGATGGTCGCGGCGAATTCTTCAACCGGTGTTTTCCCATACATCTTTCGGCTGACCACAATAATTTCATGCGGGGCATACCGGGAGAGGAATTGTCCCACGTGCTTGACGCGTTGGTCAATCATCTGGATATCCAGCACTTTTAGCCCGTCCCGACGCTGTTTGTAGATGTACTTTCCCATATCCCCTGATTTGAATCGGGCGCCGATGTGGGCACCGGAAGTAAGGTATTTCTCCATGAGGGGATTAGTCCCGACGGGGGTGTTCTGGATATCATCTTGTTTGTCAGTCATCGGCAATCACACGTTATATCGCATCACGTCATCGATTAATTCGACATGACTGCGGAGCATTCGTCGGCAACAATACCTTGTTATCCCCAATTCTTGGAAAATATCTTCCCATTTCTCTCCCTTCTTGACACGGGATTGAATTTCGTCATGGTATCCCGCGACGGGTTTTCCGCATGAGAAGCATCGTACTGGCATGATCATATGGTTCCCTCCGAATCAGCGTTTGGAATGCTGTTTCTTCCTCCGTGCTTTGGGCCCTAAAGGTTTCTTTGGTTCGGTCCGCCGGGGATCGTCCACGAGGAGCATCCGGTCGTATTGGAGGTATTTCTTTCGCAGGTCATCCCCTAGATGTTCCGCTAAGGCTTTGGCCAGCGTGGCCCTAACCGCCACCGCTTGGGACATGGGCCCTGATCCCTGCACCCTGACATCAAAATCGAATGCATGGGCCGCTTCCCCCGCCAGGAGCAATGGTTCCCGGATAAAGGTTTGTACCTCAGGGGGTTCCACGAGATTCAGGTGGCGGGCATTGATCCTCACCACCCCCCTCCCGGGAGAGATGATGGTTTTGGCGATAGCCTCTTTCTTCTTGGCCTTGAACATCATTTGCTTTTTCCGTTTCGCCATGTCATTCACCTGTCTTTCAATCCGGTGTACCCGATGGATTCGGCTAATTGCAACACGCTAAAAACCCCTTTGGCTCTCTGATTGCGGGCTTTTTCCAGTGGTTCAAATGTTTTTCCTTCATATTGGGTGGGTGTCCCGATGTAAACCCGCAAACGCCGCAGAGCCTCGCGTCCCCGCATCCGTTTGGAGGGCAACATCCCCTCGATGATCTCTTTGAGGATGCGGTCGGGCATTTTAGAGAAGCGGGGTCCGAATTCAGGATTTCCTTTGGGACGTAAATCAAGTCGTTTTTGCCAGCGGGTCGAGAGCACGATGGGATTTCCAGTGAAAACGGCCTTCTCCGCATTCACAATAATCACACGCTTCCCCTTCAGCAAGTCTTGCGCCACGTGAGAAGCCAGACGCCCGACCACGAGATTAGTCGCATCGACATGGTGTGTCGCATCCCCCCTACTGGGTGGGGAGGAAGCTGGTTTTTTAGTTATAGGGGGGTTGGTCATTCTATTTCACCACCATCATCCGAGAGGAAGGAATATTGTTTTCAATCAATTGGGCGAGCGTGTAAATCGTTCCTTGCTTCCCCGTGATTTTATCTCTCGCCGCCTGCGAGAACCCCAGGGCGGCCACTTCCATCTTCTCAGAAACATCCCCTTTCCCCATGACTTTTCCGGGGACGACGAATACCTTGTCCTTGAATCGGATGGCCATCCCATTGAGATGATCCACATTCACTTCCGCCCGGTTGCGGGTGGAAGTTTGGATGAGCGTGGCGAGCGTGCGGAACACATTCTGCTTGGTCTTTTTTCCCTGCTTGTCCAACTGCACCACGAGTTGTCGCGTCATTGGATTGGTTGGTCCGCTTCGTTTCATTTTTTTCACCTGATAATATTCTTTTCTTTTTTTGGCCACCGGGAAATTAGAAAAAGGTTGGCGAAAACCTTTTAGCCGGGAGGTTTCCGAGAAACCTCCCCATGTCCAAACGCCCAAATGGAATTTGGGCATGCACGGGGGAGGATTCGAACCTCCGAAGGCACTAAGCCACCAGATCTTAAGTCTGGCCCCTTTGACCGCTCGGGAACCCGTGCCACAAACTTTTTGGGAAAAAGTTTGATCAAAAACCTTTCCTCTTGAAAAAAGTTTGATCAAAAAACCCTTTCCTTTTGGAAAAAGGCTTAATCAAACAAACTTTTCATTGTGGAATAATCCCGAAGAATTGGCTATCCCCCCGTTTTCTTTTTGGGAAATCTGGGGGGTCAAAACCGCTTCCATCTAGGAAAATGGCTCCGAATCGGTTAAAAGGCGCTAGGGGCAGTGGGTGCCTCTGGCTGGTCACAATCCATCTTTCACCCGGTCGGCGAAGTCTTTTGCTTTGCTTTCCATAATCGAAATGGCCTCTTCTACGAGCTGCCTGGTTGAGAGGGCCCCGGTTCCTTCCATCGTCATGACGAACCCGCTTTCATCTGGGTCGACTTGGATGATTCCCGCGCCACCCACTTCCTCGCAATGCCCGCAGAGGGTGCAGTCGCTCGGTTCCGTGATGCTGATCTTCTTTCCTTTCATTTCAATGATGTTCACGGGACAGCTCTTCACCAGCTTTTCTCCCATTTCGGGGGAAATATTCTCATTAATCGTGAATAGGGGTAACATGCGGTAGCCCACGATGGCGGGTTGGTATTTGACATGATCCTTCCCCACCCCCACGACGCATTCCCCTTCCAGCCGAATGTGTTGATCGGCTTTGAGCTTAGCCAGGGGAATCTTTTTGTCCAGGACTTGGATTCCCTCATCCAGGATCTTGATGTCCCCGCTGTACACCGTGCAGGGTCCTTCTGCTTCAAGGGTCATTTTCACTTTGTCTCCCAGTTTGTAGGATTTGGGATCCATGGAAATAGGAACCAGTCCCAATCGGTGTCCTATGAATTCGTCGAATAACACCCCATTGTTTTCATAGATACTCAGTTCCTCAATGGCGAGCGTAGGTACTTCAGACATGATGATGCGGCGCAAGGCGTTCATCGTCGCCAGATTTGTCCCTTTGACCAGGAGTTGGGTTCGGCTCCCTTTCTCCGACAAAACTTTTATCACGTTTCTCGCCATGTTCATTCCCTCTTAGACCTTTTTGCTCCGGTGTTTTTTCTTCTTGCGTGTCCCATCATGGGGAACAGGGGTTACATTCTCGATGGAAATAATCCGCATCCCATTCCGTGTCAAGCTCCGGATGGCGGCTTCGGCTCCCTGCCCGGGATTGCGGGGTCGGATGCCCCCTTTCGCGCGCACTCTCACGTGGACTTGGTCGATGCCTTTTTCCCGTGCTTTCTGCGCGATGGTTTCGGCGATCTTCATGGCGGCATAAGGGCTTCCTTCTTTGTGTTGGGTCTTGATAACCACTCCCCCTGAGCACTTGGCAAGGGTTTCCGCTCCCGTCACATCGGTGAGGAGCATAATCGTATTGTTGTGCGTCGCGAACACGTGGATCAGTCCTATTTTGTCGTTGGCCATGGGGGTTCACTTCCCTTCCTCGGTGGCGTCGGCTGCTTCGGGAGATACAGGAGCTTCTCCTTCTTCTCCGACTAATGGGGTTTCAACCCCTTGGGGTTCGCCGCGGGCTTCCGCGAATTCATTCTCCAATTGTTTCCGGTCCTTCTCTTTCCCATCCGGGGATAGGAGAATCATGGGCTTCCCATAGTAGGCCAGGGCGACCTCTTCATCCTTGGTTACAACATAGGAGGGAATCGTCACTTTCTTTCCATTCAGGGAAATGTGTCCATGCGTGATGAATTGGCGGGCTTGTTTGGAGGTGTTGGCCAGGCGCTTGCGCCACACCACGGTTTGGAGGCGTCGTTCGAGGAAGCTGTCAACCGTGAGGGAGAGCACATCATTGAGCGTGGGTTTTCCCCGCATGATGCCCAGTTTAATCATGTTGTCTAAAAGTTCTTTCTCCCGGGCCGGTCGTTCTTCTAGAGGGAGGGCCAGCACCGCTTTGGCGTTGGCGCGTTTCTTCCGTAATATGGCTTCGACCCGTCGGAGTTCTCGCTTATTGGTCAAGCCGTAGGAATCGACCATCTGTCGCTCGTGTTCCAGAATTTTCCGGTCCCACGGTTTCTTGGGGCTCCCATATTTCTTTTTCAAGTGTCGCGGATCACCCATAAAATATCACTTCTTCTCTCCCTTCGTGGCGGGAGCCTCTTTCTTCTTATCCACACCCACCGAGGCGCCTCGTTTTCGTCCACTCGTCTTGGTGCGTTGCCCGCGTACGGTTAGTCCGAGGGAGTGTCGCACGCCTTTGTAGGAGTGCAATTTCTTCATCGTCTGCAAATCATTCCGGATGGCGAAATCCAGGTCGTTCATGACGAGATGGCCATCTTTTCCGGCAATGGCTTGGCGGCGATTAACAGCCCACAGGGGCACCTGATGGAGCAGTGGGTTCAGCACGATCTGTTCGAGGTGGGCATCCATGTCTTCTGGGAGTTCCCCGATCTTAGTCAAGTGGGATACGTGGTGCACCCGTTCGAATTCATAAGCGAGGATGCGTGCCATGCGCGTGCCGATCCCCTTGATCTCGGCGAGGGCGTGATAAATAGGTTTGTTCCCATTCAAGTCGCGTCCGGCGATACGCACGATATATCGGTTCTCAGCCATAACTATTCATTTTCCCCCTAATTCCCCTTCAACATGTCGGTGATATCTTTATGCGTATAATCGGCGGCCAGTTTTACTTTCTTCTCGGTTGGGATGAGATGACGCACATTGCATTTCCTTTTGGTCCGCGCTCCTTCCGCTAATACGAATCCATCTTTCAATGCTCCGACGACGACTATTTTTTTCCCCGCGTCTCTCCCAGAGGATTTGTAACAAACCCGGCCTATTTCAAAAAGGGTCATGCGGCTTCCCTCCGGAGGAGGTGATCGACATACGGTTGAAGGGGCAGATCTACATCGCCTATGGTTTTCTTTCCCGCGGCCACGAGGGCCATTTCATGCACCACGCGCCTTCGCGCCTTTGTTCCCAGGATGCCTCCAAATGGAACAGAAGGTCGGCGATGGGTCTTGGCGAGCTTGCTCATCTTTTTAGGATTCGTCCCATGGGGAACGCCATGCAGCACTTCATTGGTGAGGGCAGAGCGGAGTATTTTTCGTTTTTTATCGCGAACTACCATTCGGGTCCCTTTGGCGGTCTTGCGGAACCCGCGGAGTTTTCGTCGATCGGATTTGTTGGGCATGGTTTTTCACGTTCCAGATAATATCTTCTTTTCCGCGCGGTCTTCATATAGGGCGAGCACGCGGTTCACCGTAAAACTGATGATCAAGCTGCAGAGCATATACCACCAGAACCAATCCGCCTGATCCCACACGAGGGTGAGGGGGAAAAACAGATCGATTTTGGCTTCATGATATATGCTGGTGGCGAATACGAACAGCGGCAGCACGACGAGGATAGATCCAATCATCATCTTGGGCATGTGTTTCATGCTCTTGGTGGTGAGTTCCATCATCTCGCGTTGGACGCGGTCGATTTCGTCTTTGCTGGCCCCTCCTTTTTTCAATAGTTCCCGGTGCTCCTGACTCTTGGCTTTCATCTCTTTCTGATTTTTCCTGAATTCCTTCCGGTCGATCAGCACGATTTGCAGGATTTGAGATACGAATACGATTGCGCCCGCAATCAACACCAAATCCACGCCCGCATTGATTAACATCGTGTTTTAGACGAAAAACCCCCTTTTTCCAGGTGAAAAGGCAGGTCCTCGTCACCTACACCCCCTGGGGAATGTTTTAAAAGGTATCAAGGGTTCCGCGTCGTTCCTCCTATTTTTCCCCGAAGAATCCTTTGAGGGCGGGGTGCAGGTCCATGAGCTGCGCCTTCGCCAGTTCCTCGTATAACCGATACACGATCCCCACGGTCAGCAAAACCCCTGTTCCGGAAACCAGGGAGGCCGTGGTGATATCCGAGAGGCCCGCGAGGAGTCCTACGAAAATGGACCCCAATATGGTGACGTGGGGGATGTATCGGTCCAACACCTTCTGCATGATTCTTGGATCCCGTCTGAAACCCGGGATGCTCATCCCACTCCTATCCAGTTGTTCGGAGACCGCTTTGCTTCCCTGTCCCCCTAATTCGATCCAGAATCGTCCAAAAACAACACACGCTCCCACGAGGAGGAGAATATAGACTAACGCCTGCAGCACCTCCATTCCCGTAGAAGAAGTAATTCCGAGTGTCAACAGCCCCTCCAGGAGAGAAAATCCTCCCCCCACTTGGGGGTAGCTGGTGGCCCATGCGAGGCCGGAGGTAATGGTGTTCGCCACCGGGATGCTTTGGGTGATGGCCGCCCATAATTGGATGTTGGCGAACAGGGCAGCCGCCAGGATAACCGGCATGTTGCTCACATAGAGGAGTTTAACCGGAAATCTTCCTCCCGCCCCGGTTTGCCCCATGGCGATGGGAATGTTCACATGCATCCCTTCTGCGAATACGATGACGAGGAATATGAGTAGCACGAATATGATGGGTAGAAAACCCACGAAGGCCTGGTAGGCGTTTCCTTCCAGCAAAGCCTGGCCGATGGTGAAGATACGTCCTGCGCTCCCGAAGGCGTCCGCGGGCCGGAATACTTGCCAGAAGAATCCTTGCGACACCCCTCCGGCGATGAACAATCCTATTCCGCTCCCAATCCCCCACTTACTGACTAACTCATCCAAGTACATGAGGATAATGCTCCCCACCGCGATCTGTAGAACAACGAAAAGGAACATCCCTGGGGCTGCCGTGAGAAACCCCACTCCCTGCACTCCGAATCCCAAGAAGGCCGCTCCCTCGAAGAAGGATAGGATAATAGCCAACAGTTTCTGAGCCGCCGTGAACCGGGCTTTGTTCTCTGGAATGGATAGGTCAATCTTCAAAAATCCGCCGCCCACCAATAGTTGGAGAATGATGGAAGCCAGGACAATCGGCCCAATCCCCACCGTGATCAGGGATCCAATATCCGAGGCCAGGATGGTCTGCAGGGCTTCCGATTGGACCTCGGATTCTCCCGTCAGCCCAATGAGGGCTACTTGCCCCATGGCGAAGAATAGGATGAGGGCGAGGGCGCTGTAAATCAGGCGTGTCTTGAGCGTGGGAGTGGTTTCGGGCCGTCGCACTTCGGGAAGGAGCTTGAGGATTGGGTCTAATCGTTCGAAGAAGCCGCTCATGGGCTATCTCCTTCCCCCGCCACAGGGTCTGCGACTTTCGTCTCGCCCGTGCCGGATTCGAATCCTTCTTCTATCTCTCCGTCCGCGCCTTCTATCTTGGTGCGCGCTTTCTCGGATACGCGTATATGTTGAACGTAAATGGGGATACCTATTTCTCCTCCCCCGAGTAATTTGGATATTCCCACGCGCCGCCCATCCACGATGAGCATCCCCTCTTCTTCTTTGACCCATCCTTTCTCTTTCCACCCGGGCAAGGCGGCGGCGACCTGGCCCACGTTCAAAGCTTTCCCTTTGGGTTGGCCTTTCAATCGTACTTTCTGTCCGAATGTCTGCCAGTATTTGGAGAACTTGTGCTTTTGGCTTCCCGCTCGTCCTCTTCCACCCCTATTTCCCGCGCCCCGGTTGTTCTTGGTGTTCCCATGTCCATGCGTGCGTTTCCCGAGCTGGGTGCGGTTTCTCGTTTTTTGGCGGCGTACGACCATATTCTTTCCCTCACATCATCGACTGGACCAGAGAATCAATTCCATTCGTATAGGGTCCCAGCGACCCTCCCACCCGGGTGGATTTTTTAATGCCTTTCCTGGCAAATCCCCCTCGAGGGGCATTCAGCCTGAAAACGGGTTTGATTCCTAAGGCTATGAGCGTGATTTTTTCTTCCGCAATGGCTTTCCCCGCTTCCTCGAAGGAGGCAAGGTGATGCTGTTTCAGCCAGTCGTCCGTTACCCGTAAGTCACCTGGCCTTCGACCCCGTTTGGCAAGCAATTGGGCGATGGTCTCCGGGGCTATTTTCCCATACCCGATGTAATCCTTCACCTTGTGGATCATTCCTTTCGTCACCGGGTTATCGGGCACCAGCACTAAATGGTTTTTCCGGTCGAGCTGGAGCAAGTCCAATGTCTTTCGTATGTCGTGACGCACGTCCTTCAAACCCCGAATGCGGATGAGGGCGAGCATCAGGTATTCCCTCCCGTGGCAGCGAATTTTCGTTCTATGTCCGGGGAGATGCGCACGCGATTCAATCGTTCAAGGGCATTATAGGCAGCCCGCACGAAGTTGAGTTTGGTGTCGCTCGACCCTCTAGTTTGTCCCCAAACATCCGTTATTCCGGCGAACCTGAAAACATCCTGGATCTGCTGCCCCACCACTAAACCGGTGCCCCGGGGGGCGGGGTGCAGGGTGACGCGCACACTTCCCGAACGTCCGGTCACCTTGAATGGAACACTCCGCGTAGTCTTAGAGAAATCCTCCCAGCTCCCTGAGCCGGTGCGCACGGGCATGAGGTTCATCTTGGCATTCCGCGTGGCTTTCCGAATGGCTGGGAACCTTTCCTTGTCCGAGCCCATGCCCAATCCGATATATTTCTTCCCATCCCCCACCAGGACGAAAGCAGAAAAGTTGAACTTCCTTCCAGAAGAACGGACATAGGCTGTTTTTCGGGTGTCAATGAGCTTGTCCATGAGATCAGGGATGAGGAGGTCCACGATGGGTTCTTCCTTAATGGGGAGGTTGCGGGCCCACAGCTCTTCCATCGTCGAAATATCCCCCTGTTTCACTAGGCGCCCAGCTTCCGTCTTGGGGTTCCAGTCCAGCAATGCCTGTTGCCGCATCTCCTCTCCCCGGGTCATCGCGGGGGTCGGGGTGTCCCCATCCACGGGGGTTTCCCCTCGCCGGGGACTGATTCCACGTCGGGAATCTCCTCCCCCGCGTCGGGGTCCTTTTCCAATAGGTTTTCGTCGATCGTTTCTCATGACTTCAACCCCATTTCAATCTGCTGCTTGGCCCGTTCCACCATGCGTGAGAATGCGGGCCAATCCCCATTCTTCTTGGCGTATGTGGAGAACTGCACCGTATGCTTTTTAGACGCCTCGTGTCCCGCGAAGGCTTCGATGTGCTGCCCCTTCAGACGGGATTCGGCGGGGAAAGCGTCCGGGTTAGCGGGAATATTTATCCCTGCGTCGCGGAGGCCTTTCACCGTGGCAAATAAACGGGTGCCCCGGATGGGGCGTTGCACCCCAATGTCAATGATGGCGGCCTTCCCTTCTTTCCCCAGAAATTTCTTTCCCGCGAGATACCCCACCAAGTAAGCGGCGGGAATATTTCCCCCATGCCCCGTGTAGGCATACGTGGATAATTCCCCCGTATGAGCGGCTGTGATAACATGATCCATTCCCTTTTCGGATCGGACGAATTGTACGCGCACGTGGTTGGTGCTTTTCCGGATGACCGCGCGCACGGCTCCGCTTTTGAGGAAAGCGAGCCGTTTGGTATAATTGGTGCGCCCTTCCCGTCGCCGTCGGAAGGAGGTTTGGAACGTGCTCGTCTTGGTCATGCCTTTTCCTCCTTGGCAATAGTCTCGAGGTGGCGTTTTCCTCGGAACACGTTCCCTTTGACCTGGCGGTAGAGTTTAGCGTAATTTCCTTTCAGCTCGCCACTGGTTCGCATCTCGCGCAGTTTTTTGCGGAGGGATCGGACGCGGGCGATCCATTGCTTCTTGGGTTGTGTCCGCGCTTTCTTGGTGCCGGTGCGTTTCCCCATGCCTGATTTGCGTCCTTTCCTTTTCTTGGCGTGCAGGATGCGTGCACCTCCGCGGGAATGATAATGGTCTTTCCGCTTGCGCACGATGCGCTGGGCGACCAGTTTGCGCACGTCATCCCGGGTCATGGCTTCCGTGGCGGGCTTTATTTCCGTGGGGTTGATCCAGATCTTGCTTTCTCCCACATCCAGGATGTCGGCGGCCATGCGTTTGAGTTTGCGTGGATTCATCAGGCATCCTCCGTCAGTTCAATACCTTGATCTTCTTTTCGTTCGCATAGGTGATGAGCTGGATGCGCTTTTTCCGGCCCACCGTAGCGGCGATGCGGGCCGCTTGAGTCTTTCCCAGGCTATCCAACTCTTTCTTCGTGGCGACCCGCACCTCGTCGTACCCGGAAGGGTGTTTTCCCCGAATGGTTTTGGGCATCCGATACCCGGTTTGGGGGTAGGCTCCATCATCTTTGCGGCGCAGGATATCAATGCCCCGGGGCTTGCGCCACTTGTCAAATTTAGGATTGTTTCGCGTGCGCAGGTTCTTTTTTCCAAACCGTCCCCAGAAAACGGGTTTCCATTTTCCAATGAGATCTCCCTGGATGGCCTTTATCGTATCTTCTGTGCGCACCTTCTCTTTTTTCACCCATGCGTCCTTTTTCCCTTTTTTCTTGACGGTTTTTTCCACCCCTAATTTCTCGTCCTTTTTTGCCCCTTTCTTCAATTCTTTTTTATCATTAAGAGTGGGTTTAGCGGGGTCGGTAGCCGTTTTTGTTCCTTCAGGAATTGCTGTTTTTGTTTCTGATTGGGACATATTCTCACCGATAGATTTACTTTTGATGGAAACAGGCTTCGATGTCTTTTGATCCGTTTGGGTTTGGCCGGCTGGCTGATTGGGGCGAGCATTTTTTTCCGGCGCGACAGGCGAGTTGGCTGGAATATTGGTTTCGTCGGTCATGCGGGGGTCCCTTTGCTCGTGATGTAAATCCCATCCTGGAATACGCGTTGGTCTTTTTTCGTGTTGCGGCAGGCATTCTCGATGTTGGCGGCGGTCTGGGAGACCGCTTCCACATTGTTGCCAGTGATGGTGATTAATTTTCCCTTCACATCCACTTTAGTATTATCCCCCACGATCCGGGCGAAGCGGGGGTTTTTCTCTCCCAGATAATTAGCTATTTCAAGCGTCCGTTCCTTCACCTTCACATTCATGGGGAAGTGGGAGTGGACAATGGCCAGGGTGTACACATAGGGGGTTTGCAACCCGTGGATGAGATTCTTGATATGCGATTCATACGTTCGGAGGATGGCCAGGGTCTTCCGTTTGGTGTTGAGGGGGGTGAGGATAATGGCTTCTCCTTCCACTTTCACCTCAACCGATGGCTCGCGCAGGATCTTGAGGGTGGAGGTATTTCCTTTGGTAAAGGTAAGCGTTCCCCCCTCGTAGTGGGCGGTGGTGCCTGCGGGCAGCCGGGTGGTGATGATCTGTTCTCCCATATAATTATCCATCCTGTTCGGAAACCTTTTTAGTAGACGTAGGCCAGGAGCCTCCCCCCGATAGCCTTAGCTTTAGTCTCATCGTGCGCCAACACCCCTTGGGAGGTGGACACGATGATCGTGCCCATGTCCTTGGCGGGCAGGTATCTTTTCTCAAACCGTTCGAAGTCATTCCGTTTCACCGCATACCGGGGCTTGATCGCGGCCACTTGATTGATGCGTCCGATGAGTTCAATTCGGTAGAGGCGTTTGTTTCCTTCCTCGACTGGTTCGAAATGACCCACGTACCCTTTCGCCTGGAGGACGCGTAATATTTCTCCCAGGAGGCGGGACGCTGGTTTGAGGAGGATTGTTTTTTTGGAGGCGTTTTCGCTGTTTCGGATGTGCGTCAGCGCGTCGGCCAGGGTGTCCATTTGTGTCATGTTCCGTCTCCTCCTCACTCGTACTTCTTGAATCCCATCATGGGGGCGAACTCTTTGAAGCATCGTCGGCATAAGTCAACCCCATATTTGCGGATCAGGCCCTTGTTGTTTTTGCAGTTTTTGCAGAAGGGTCGCGGCCGCTTTTTTTTCTCTTGCTTCATCCGTTGTTTGGCCTCATTCATCTCAAACCACCTTTGCCCCGAATGTTTCATTCATGAACGTCATGGCATCCTCTTTGGTGATGCGGTGATGTTTTCCCACTTTCCCGGGTCGAAGGGCGCGGCGTTTGATGCGGTATCCTTTCCGTTCCAGGGTCACCAGGACATCGAAACCCCGGATTCCCATCTTGGGATCATATTTGATTCCGGGGAGATCGATATATTCCCTGATCCCAAACCCAAGGTTCCCATTTTTGTCGAAATTGCGTTTGGTGAGTGTGTTCTCTTTGGCGACGAGGGCGTTTTTGAGGAATGCTTCCGCTGTTTTCTTGCGAAGCGTGGTTTTCACCCCGATGGGAAGGCCTTCCCTTATTCCCCACGCGGGAATCTTCACTTTGGATTTGGTCTGCACCACTTTCATACCCGTTATCTTGTGCAGAATTTCTCCTGCTTTCTTGAGGGGTTCCCCTGTTTCCCCCACCCCCATGTTGACGGTGACCTTTTCGATGCGTATCCCCCGCATGGGATTATCTGTTTTCATGGCGCTTCCTCCTCAGAGGAAATAGGGATGAGGGGGTTCGTTTCCTGTATCCATCCCGCCGTCGTCTCATCGATGACCATGATATTGCGTATCGTCGTCTGGAATTTCTCTTTTCCCTCGGCCAGATTCACTAATTTCTTCCGTTTCATCGTGCCGGGCACTATTTCCTCCACTTTCGCCACTTCCCCGACGTGGGTCCCCCCAATGATAAACACGCGACTCCCTTTCTGTAGGGGGAGATGTTCCCCCATCACGTGTCCGTCTTTCATCTGGACAATAACCGAATCGTCCACTTTCATGAGAACGTCATTATTCGGCGAATAGACATACCCATCCTGCGTCTGGACAAGGATTTTGTTCCCTTTCACCCTAGTTTTTCTAACGATTTTCACTGGCTTCTGGCCCGCTCGATCAGCCGGGGTTTCACGGGTCATTAACCTCCCTTTCCCGTCCAGGAGGAGGGTGTATTGCTTCTTCACGGTGGGGATGGAAATGATGTCAAACAACCCCACGGGATACCGATATTCCTTCCGGGGGATAGTGTCCACGTGGATGTTTCCCGCGGATATAATTTGGCGGGCCTCCCGGAGCGTGCGGGCTATTTTCAGCAGATCGCGCACCACGAATCCCAGGGGCACGCTGGTTTCCCGGGTATATCCTCCCGAATTCTGTCGGATGGCCCACACGTGTCTCTTCCTCTGGAGATGACGGATGGGGGCGACGGCGAGGCGCTTCTGTTTGGTGGGGTTTCCTTTCTTAGCCATATTTTCTTCACTCCCTTTTTCCTTCCGTGATCAGGGGATTCGGTATCATCGTCCTGCTCTCATCCTTATTTGGAACGGAGGGTTTTTCCTTCTTGTTTATGGAAGAAATTCCTTTCCCTTTGGTTTCCGTCGCTGGGGCTTTTCCTCGCTTGGCATGGGAGAGGCGACGTTTATCCTTCCCATCCATCCCGGTAACAAGGAGATTACTAGGTTTGAATCCAACGAAGGCCTCTTTCCCATCGGTCTTCTTGTGAGTGAATCCCTGCAAAAACACCTTGTTCCTTTTGGAGTCAACCTGCGTCACATTCCCTGTTTTTCCTTTGTAGTCCCCGCGCGCCACCTTCACCGTGTCGCCCACTCGAAGGGGGAGGGCGCGCGTCTTATGCTTCTGCCTCAGTTCCTTGGAGAGGGGGGCGGCCATCATACGGTGGTGCGTGCGTTGGTCGGCCTCATACCAGATTAGGCGTTGTTTGCGGGGGTTGATCGATGCCATGTTGCTTCACCTACACGATTCCTGCTGAGATTCCAGCTATTTTGGGGTAGCGTTCCCCCACTTCCTTGGCCACAACCCCCTTGATCTCGGAGGCTTTGGGCAACCCTTTGTCGTCTACGAGAACAACGGCATTATCTTCAAACTTGATCCGCGTGCCATCCGGGCGGCGGCATTCTTTTTTTGTCCGCACGATCACCGCGCGTTCAACCTTGCTGCGAATCTGGGGTTTACCCGTTTTCACCACTACATTAACTAAATCCCCTAATCCTGCCGATGGCTGCATACGTTTACGGGCAGTGTGGCGGAACACCGATATGATCTCCACCTCTTTCGCTCCCGAGTTGTCGGTGCAGATGCATCGGGATTTCTTGGTTAATCCTTTGGTGATGGAGGCGCTCAGGGCTTTCATTCTTTTTCCTCCGGCTTTTCCTTTTCCATTTGCTTAGCGCGCACGTGCATCCCTTCCGTCATATCCTCATGGATGATTTCCCCGCGCGTGTGACCTATAATCTCGGTGACCAGGAAATTCTTGGTCTTGCTGATCTTCCGCGTTTCACCTATGCGAACGATATCATTCTCCTTGGCGTTGATCCATTCTGGATTGTGGGCGTGGATCTTGGATTTGACCTTCTTGTACCGTTCAAACTTCCGGCTGTAGGCCACGGATTCCCTCAATATGGTAACGGTTTGGGGGGTCTTAGCCGCGATCACGCGCCCTACGAATTCGCTTCCGCGGACACGCAGATTGGCGGCCTTGCCGGTTCGCAGGGGACTCTTTTTCTTAGGCATCAGCGGTTCCCCCATAGTGCTTTCAATCGTCCCACCGGGGAATACAATAGGTTTTTCCCTTCCAGTATCACCTGTTCATCTCCCAGGTTGAAGGCAAATATGCTTTCATTCTTGGGAACCATTTTGATCCCTTTCTCCGTTTCCACAGTGAACGTGCGTTGGGTTTCGTCCACGATTTTCCCTTCTATCTTCCCTTTATTCGGGTCGCGGCTGGTGACCACATGAACGTTTATTCCAATGAGTTCGTGGACCGGAAGGCGTTCCGGGGTGATGATGTATTTTTTCCCTTTAATCATATATTGAACTCTCCTTGAATCCTTCTGCTAGCAATACCTTTTTCACTTCTTTCCTATGGTTCCCCTGCAATTCGATGCGGGTCTTGTCCAATGTTCCCCCGCACGCGAGTTTGCTTTTGAGCACTTTCACCATTTCCTTGGCGACCTCGGGTTCCAAACCTTCCACAATAGTAATGTATTTCCGGAACCGGCGTTGTTCCAGACGGATGGTTATTTTTTGGCTTTCCTTGGCGATTTGTCCGCAGACACAGATGTTTTTGGGCAATCCGCACGTGGCACATATGCTTTCCATGCTCAGGTCTTCACCTCGTTCCCCGAAGACGGGGTTTTCATCCCCTTCTCCTTCTGGATGGTTAGTATTCGCGCAATCTGCACCCGGATGGTGCGGGCTTTCCCGGGGTTCTCCGGGCGCGTGTTGGTTGACTTAACCGCCTGTTCCTTGGCGAGGGCGTTGCGCAGCTCCTTCAATTTGAGAGCCGCCTCATCCTTCCCCATGGCGCGGAGGTCATTGAGGCGCTTATTCATGCCGCATCCTCCTTTTTCTCTTCCGGCGTATGAGTTTCCTCGATGGTCTTGGGTGGAATAGGGGGTTCCGTAGTTTCAGGAGTTGGGGTGCTCACATCAACGTCCGCAATAGCAGGGGTCGTTTTCTCTTCAGAGGGGGGTGGTTCACTTATGATGGAAATATTTTGGTTCGTCACGGACTCTTTTTCTCCCGTTTCCTCGGTTGGGGGTTGAGATGGGGAATTGTCTTTCTTCTTTCGGGGCTTGCGGGCTTTGGTTTCCACCTTGGGGTTTGGTGATGGAAGGGCCTGTGATTCCGCCACTCCTTTTATCGGAACGGATTCATTTTCAGGAGTGGGAGAGGTGGTTTCCGGGGTAGGCGTGTCTTCCCCTTGTGGAGGGGTTTCCACAGATGTTCCTTCGGGGGCGGCGGCAAGGGTTTTCCGCGCGGCAAGGAGCGGACGAATGTCCACTTTGTCAGGAAAATAGGTTCCAGGGGCGATGATGCGAACCGTCAGTCCGATGGCACCAACCTTGGGATACATGGTGACTTTGGCTTCGTCCACACGGAAGCGTTGTTCGCCCACTTTTTTCATGTAGCCCTTGGCAAATCGTACTTGTCGTTTCCGTCCTCCTTTCCCAGCCAGCTTTCCGGATAAAACGATTTCCACTCCCTCGGCGCCCGCGCGTTCAATATCCGAGAGGGTGCGGAAAGCAACACTTCTCCAGGTGAATCCGCGTTCGATGGAGTTCTTCACGCGATCCGCCACACTCTTGGCGTCCAGATCGGGGTTGGCGATTTCCCGTATTTCAAGCTGGGGGTTGTCTACTCCATAATTCTTCTGGATGGCATCGGTGAGGGAGCGGATGTTCTGTCCCCCTTTTCCTATTGCTAATCCCGGTCGCGAGACATTTACGATGATGCGAGTTACCAAGGGTGTTTTCACCATCTCAAAACCCGTGAACCCGGCGCGGCCGAGCTCGCTCTTGAGGTACTGGTGGAGTTGCACCTTCTTCAGTCCCTGTTTGACGAATGTCTTTTCGATCATGCCTTCACCTCGGCCACCACGATTTCAATATGCGTGCTTTTTTCCTTTCGGTTCTTTCCTGAAATCCGTCCTTGGGATTGGCTGGACTGCCTCCGGAACCCGATGCACGCCGTAGCATGGATGATTTTCAACTTGTCGCGATCCAATCCCTTCACGTCCGCATTATGCCGGACGCTCCCTAAGAGTTTCAGCCAGGCCATACTGGCCCTCACCGGATACCGCCCCCCTTTCGTCCCCTCCATGGCATTCCCTTTCCGGTGGGGGACTTTTTTGTGGTAGATATGTAGAGGCAAGGGGGTCTGCTGTTCCGCCACCCGGTCCAAGAGCTGCAGGGCATTCCCGATCATTCTCCCCTTGATGGTTCGGCTGATCTCGAGGCTGTATTTCATGCTGATGGGAACGTTCGTGGAATAGGCCCGGGCCATGCGGGTGGGGTCGTAGGTTCCAGCATAGTTGTAGGTGCGTTTGGTCATTGTTTCTTCCTCACTTCGATACCGCCGAGCTGGATTTCGTGGAACCCAACCCTGCCTTTCCATGGGTGATTCGTTTGCGTGTCAGGACATATTCCCCGAGGCGATGGCCCACCATCTCGGGTTGGATCTCGACGATGTCGAATGCATTTCCCTTGTGCACGGCAAACTTCAACCCTACCATCTGGGGGAGGATGACAAATTGTCTTTGGTGCGTCCGCAATGGTTTGATGGGGGGTTTCCCTTGCAGGGTCAATTCCCGTGCTTTCATTATTTTTTTGACGAACAGTTGGTCCATTCCCCGGGTAATTGAGCGTCGCGCACGGGATGGCACGATTTTGGCAAATTCGTCGATGGGCATCGCCTGCATCTCTTCAACGGTTTTTCCTCGGTATAGTATCTCTTTGGCCATAAGTGTGCGTTCACCTTCAGTTCTTCTTTCTCCGTCCCGTCCGTCTGGATGCAATGGCCCCCACTTTTCGTCCGGCCGGCGCTCCGCGAGCCGTCGACTTGGACTTCCCCGGGTGGTGCTGGCTTCCCCCGAAGGGATGGGCATTTGGATTCATGGCGACTCCGCGGACGATGGCGTGTCGCTTTCGCTTGGCCTTACGCTCATGGTGTTTCTTCCCCGCTTTCATAAATGGTTTTTCGGTTCGGGTGGCGCAGGACACCATGCCAATGGTCGCTCGGGCATCCGGATGCACGTGGATGGTTTTCCCACTGGGGAGTTTCACGAGCACGTGTTTGGCTTCCTTCGTCACAACGACGGCATACCCCCCCGACCCCCTCACCAGTTTTCCCCCATCGCCAGGGCGTATCTCCACATTGCAGATAGGGGCCCCTTCCGGAACGAAGCGGAGGGGGAGGATGTTGCCTATTTCCACTCCCGCGTCTTTCCCGTATTCGATTCGCTGTCCCTGCATCAGCCCTTCAGGGGCAATGATATAAGTTTGAATGCGACCGGGTAATAGTATTTCTCCCAGCACCGCAGTTTTAGTGGGATCGTCCACGAGATCCATAACTTGTCCCACTACCTTTCCGGTGCGCTGGTCGTCAGTGTAAGGAACATACCGCACCCCCGCAACCCCATGGAAGCTGGCGCGAAAGGTGGTGCCGCCTTTCCCGCGGCGCTGGTGAATGAGGCGCTTCCCCATATCAGATGACCCCCAGCTTGGCCGCGAGTTCTTCGGCCTTGTTTTTTTTGTCGAGTTTCACGGTAACTTTTTTCCGACCCTTCATGTCATTAACCACATTCACTTTTTCCACCCGCACCCCATATACTTTTTCAATGAGCTTCTTCACGTCAGTACGCGTGGCTTTTTGGTGGGCAACAAAGGAAATTTTGTTCTCTTTTTCGATGAGCGTAATGGCTTTTTCCGTCATGAGGGGGTATTTCAAATAACCAAAATCTTCCAGTTCGAAAGCGAATCCTTTCGCGGGGGTGGGAACCTTGGCCTTGGCCTCGGGTGGCGCCTTCTTGGCTTCCTGGGCGTGGGCCTTCATCTTTTCTTCCTGTTTGGCGTCCAGGACAGCGGCGCGGTCGACCATGTCAAGCCCCTCCTTGCTTGGTCATCAAACCCGCGAGGGCGCTTTCAGTCCAGATGGTTAGTCTTCCCGCATGGGTTCCAGGGGCCAAATGCGCGGCGTTGAGCGTGCGCATCGACACCACGTCCACTCCCGCTAGATTGCGGGCGGCGCGGGCGATTTTGGGTTGGCCTTCCACAACAATGAGGATGGATTTCTTCTGCTTGTAGGGTTTTCCCCGGTTTTTCATCTTGCCTGCGCGGTTTTTCCTCTGTTTCTTGGCATGGGTGACATCCTCCAGCACATGAAGGGCTTGTAACGCCTCCCTCACATCCTTGGTTTTGGTCAATGCTTCAAATGAATGGTCCACGAGGAGGGGAAAAATGTTTTCATCAAACCGGTGGCCGCGGCGCTTGACCATATCCCTATTCACCGATGCCGCGATGGCGCTCGCAATGGCTTTCTTTCGTTCCTTGGCGTTGATGTATTCTTCCCGCTTGGCCTCCACTTTAGGAGGGTGGGCCATGGGTCCCCCACGGGCTTGTGGTACGGAGGCCACCTTTCCATAGAGGATGCCTCGCCGGTTGCGCATGCGGGGCAGGCGGGCGCGGCCCACATTGATCGTGCGGTACATCGTGGGTTTTCCCCGCACCCCAATGTATTCCGCGGTATTGTTTCGTCCCGAACCCGGTTTCTTTCCCATGGGTTGTAACCGCGAGGATTCCACCGCCAGAACGGCGCGCTTGATGAGGTGCGGCCAGTAGGGGGTGTGAAAAACGGCTGGGAGTTCCAGGTCCTTAGCCTTCTCTCCCTTGTTGGAATAGAGCGCGGGCATCACACGGCCCCCGCAGTAGAGGAGGTAATCGTGATGTTCCCTATCCGATAATCATTCCGGGGTTGGGGCCGAACACACGTGCGCAGTCCGATCAACCGTTTCACGGGTCCGGGAACGCTTCCCGCGAGGAGCATGTATTCATTCTGGATAACCCCATAATGCATGAATCCTGACTTGGGGTTTATTTTTTTGGCATCGTCTGATATTGTGAGGATGCGTTTGTTGAATTCGGTGCGGTTATGATACCCCAATTGTCCCGGTCGGGCCACGGTGAACATGACTGTTTTTGGTCGGAGCGGGGAAATGCTTCCCACCGCCCGGATGTATTTGGCTTTTGGTCGGAATGTTTTAACCCCAAACCGAGCTACCACCCCTCCGAATCCGAATCCGCGGGTCACCGCTCGGACATCCACGTCCTCATTCGCCTCGAATATTTCGCTGACGGCGATGGTTTTCCCCATCTTTTCCTTGGCGTAGGCCAGTTGTTCCTCCACCGTTCCGGATAGGGCTACCTCGGCGATCTCGGCCTTCTTCTTTCCGAATCCCACTTTTTCGGGGTGGGTGTGCACGAGTAGTCGGAGGCAGTGGAGGGCCTCCTTTTGGGTGTCCAATTGTTCAAAAGTGAGTTTTTCTCTAGAAACCGTTTTTTTTTCTGTGTTCCGTTTGTGCGGATATTTTTTCTTGAATGAGGGGATGCGTTTCTGCGCCCCCTTTTCCAGCTTATCAACCGTTAGTTCGCCGTGCGCATGGAGGCCATACGCATTCTTGGTGTAGGCACGGACCCCCCACACCTGTAGGGGAGGGCATTCGATCACCGTGGTGGGAATCTGAATGTCCATGTTCTGTCGTCTTCCTTTGGGATGCTGGCTCTGCGCGAGGACATGGACCATCCCCGCTTTGTAGCCGAAAAAGTTGAGTGGCTTAGTGGGCCCTTCTCCTATTGGAAAGGAGCGGAAGCTCGGCGTTTGTTTGCGTGCACGGACGCGGGGGCGGTAGGCGATGCTCCCCTTCCTTGGGTTGTGCCGGGCTCGGACCATGGGATATCTCTCTATGGATTGGACGCGGAAAATACACCCTAAAAACAGCCTTTGCAGGCGGTATTTACCCCCTTTTGGGAGGGGGCAGTGTACCTTCCCCGATACCCAATTCCCCTTGGCAATCATTTATATAGGTGATGGCCAAGGACCCATTCCGTATCTCTCCAGGCGTGGGCCAAACAAATAAATAGCGTCCCCCCTCCTGGGGAGGGCATGCCTACCCGAAATGCGTTCAAACGGTTCGTTCAAAAGATGAGACATAGACGAATCTTGGGTGAAATATTGGATGAAAATAGAGGAAGACGCCCGACCGATATCCCATCCGAAGAGTTGATGCGCATCGGAGGAGCTACATCAAGGAGCCGAAAAAGGCCAGCTGAAGTTGCCGTCGGCCGATCAATGGCTGACTTTAAACAATGGATCGAAAAGATCGCAATCTATGAAACAGGAAAGGCAATCGCAATTGAAAAAGGGACGAAAATAGTTAGAAAAGGTGCACAAAAAAAATTGAACAAATCCCGCCCACGCGGAAAGCGCTCGCCCTACAAACTGACGGGTTTGGGAAACTCAGATGCCCGCGCAACATTGAAATGGAACCAAGAAATTAGGAAACGATTGGCAGACATGTCTATTTTCCGGAGTCCCGAAGCCGGCCGGTTTTTGGCGGAACGAGCGATGGCCGAGCAATGGGAACGCTTGCCGGACGCCCGAAAAAAAGAAATGCTCGCATGGATGAAAAAGAACGGGCGCGCTAAATAGCCCGGCTATTTCATTATTTTTTCCCGAGTCCCCCAAAAGGGACAATGGAATGATCCACACGAAACCCGCGTTTACTTCTTCCGCGGCGCCACCCATACTTCATCGGGCCATTCCTCTTCGGTGACGCGGGGGGCCCAGGCTTGTGCGGGAAAAAACCGGGAGCGGATCCAGAACCAGGCTCCCGCAAGGATGAGGAGCACTAATATTCCCAACCAAAAACCCCTGGCGCCGCTCACGAATGCAGTGGCTTGCGCCACGGAGTTGGTGCTGGGCTTCAGGATGAGGGTGTGCGGCGCGGATTGGGTGGCGAATCCCACGAATTGGATAGGGATATTCCGCGGTTGCATCAACCAGGCGTCGGGCGAAATGGTATAGGTCACCCGTTTGGTTTCCATGGGAGCCAATGCAATGGGGGTTTCCCCTTCTATTTTCCAACCAGTGGGAACCGTGATCAGGATATTCCCTTCATGAGACTGATTGGTCGTATTTTGGATGAGCACATCCACCGTGTACGCGTTGCGCGTCACGGGTTCCTCCACCACTTCCGGGGTGATGCGCACCTTTTCCTCGAATACGATGTTATACATGTGCGTCACGATGTACCCCTCGCTCGCCACCTGCAGAATGAGTTGGCTCCCATTCTGCAAAAGGGACACCGGAAGAAGGATAATAGGTTCATCAAATCCCCCCACGCGAACGATTTTTTCGAATGTCTGGCCGGTAGGTTTCACGGTTAGTGTGAGAGTGGCATCGTGGGAATAGAAGCTCGTGTTCATCAGAGGAATGGCGAATGTGGATGCGTTTCCGATGACAATTTCGGATGGGGGGTTATTCAATTGGATGGGAGCTTGCGTGACGCTCGAGAAGAACAATGGGCGATCTTCCCCCTCCAAAGCGCATCCTTCGATGAGGGGTTGAAGATGAAGAGTATTCACTTGGGAATTGGTCTCGACGCGTACCGCGTGAATGACGTGGGAAAGGGGGGGTACAGCGATGACAGATGGGATGATGATTCCGTCTTCCAGGGTTAGCGCGACGCGAGCCGTTTGAGTGAGAGGGTTTATCAGTTCGATGGGGATGGTTTGCCCTTCCTTCACTAATCCCCCATCGAGAATGATCTTGAAGTCGGCGCATTGTTCCCCTTGTGTCCCATGGAAAGTGAATGGGATGCGCATGTTGGGAATGGCGCACGCCGTGGTATCGGTGAAATGTCCTTGGATGGTGATGAACGCACTCCCGTCGAATGACACATCATTCCTGAATCCGGTGGATTGCAGGGAGAATTCCCCAGTCTTAGTTGAGCGAATGGTTTGGGGAGTGGCCAACAGGGAATAGTCAAGTTGGTAATTGACATCCTGTATCTGGAAGTGGTCCACATGGAAGGTTTGATCGGAGTTGTTCTGCAAGAATAGGGAATGGGTATTGTTTTCTCCTGCGCGCACGTCGAAATGGGCGGGTAGCACACGCAGTTCGGTGCAGGCGAAGACATTGGTGAATGTGTTTTCCACTGTCACCTCGAATGCCCCGTCGATGTCCCCGAATGAACAGTCCTGGCCATTTGAAAAAGCCCCTCGGGTTTCCAGGAATACATGATCCACGACATCCTCGCTTACCCGTTGCGTGCGGATTTCAATGCGCACGGGTTGGCGAGTATGCCGCGGGATGCTTTTTATAAAATCCGCATCATTGAATCCGGGGTTCAATCGCGTGCTGAACTCGGGAGAATCATCAAAGACATTGAATCCTTGCAGGGTGAAATCCTCAGAGGAATCGTTGCGCAGGAAAACCGTGTGGATGATTGTGACATCCTCGGCCACCGAAACATCCGTGGTCTCGAATGAAATGGCTTTGCATACGTCCGCCGAATCCTGGATAGTGACATCGATGGTGAAAGTGAGGTCAGCCAATGAACAAGAAGGGGTATTGTCGAATGCCCCCCGCAGGGAAACGTTGAATGAGGTGGTTTGGTCTCCATTCACATCTTGAGTAGTGTATCGTAGGACCAGGTTCCCACTCCCATTTTCCTGGATCTCGTCGGGAAACGAATCTACCGTGATATCAATTCGCGAATCATCCTCTTCCACCCGGACATCATCCAAATCAAAGGAATCATTCCCCTCATTCTCAATCCGAAGGGTCAGCACACGATTAATCCTGCTTTCGGATAAAACAACCGAATCAGGAGTGACGGTGATGTCATTGCAGGTGGCGGCAAAGGCCGGGGTGGCCAGCAAGAACAAACAAACTCCCAATATGCCTAGGAAACGGCGCATATACCCAATGAGAAGCCCCACCTTTAAATATCATTACTTTAACCCGTGAATCAGTTACTCGAACTTTTTAGGAAAAAGTTCGATCAAAAAACGACTATTTTAAAGAAAAAATCAATCCAAAAACGACTATTTCTAAGAAAAAAAGGTCAATCAAAAACGACCAGCTATGGGCCGTGCTCTTCCTCAATCATTTTCTTCAATCGACGTAATATTTCTTTTTTGGGGTCGTCGACTGGTTCCTCCGGCACGGCTTGGGCCACTTGTTTTTCCTGTCGAGTGAGGGTTTGATTCAGGGCATCTATTGAAGCCTGCTCCTTCTCCTCCTGCTCGTGTTCCTTCTCTTTCTGTTCAAGATATGCCCAGTCCGCGGGGGTGAGATTTTCCTGATCCTCTTCGTCCGCTTGGGAAGGGATTTGGGTTTCCTTTGGTTGAAGAGGAGAGAGTGGAGATTTGGTTTCGGGAGGCGCGGAAGAAATGGGTCGTGGTTCGTCATCCATTCCTTTGGGGGCCAGGGGAGGTATCGCCACTTCTCCGGATTCCTTATTCGGGCGCGCGGGAGGAGGGGTAATTTCGGGGGTGTTTAACCTTTCTCGGGGGACCGACCAGGGAGGAACATAGGGGCGGGGGCCACGCGGGGCTGATTCGAGAGGAGTATGAGACGGATCTCGAAGCCCCTTGGGTTGAATTGGGAATTTTTCTTGGGAGCTATCCATTTCGGATTTGTATGGCAATGGAGCTGTTTCCGGGACAGGAGGATTGGGGGCTATCGTGGGCGCCTCTTCTTGGCGTTGGGCATCGATGTGTTGCAAATAGGATGTTGGTTTTGCTTGACCTGTTTCCATGTTGGGTGTCACTGTTTGAGGGACTGGCGAATTCCCTTCGTTTCGCGTGGATGGGGTGTTTTCCACCCTCCTCCCCGATGGGGGAAACGTTTCCTGCGTCGGAAGGTGTGCCTCTTTCAAAGGGGGTGGGGCCATGGGGTCCGTCCTTTTTTCAGGGGAAACCGATATTTTTTCTTCACGGGGACGCGGTATTTCGACTTGGAGGGAGGGGATGTCAGCGTACTTTTTTCCCTCTTCTTGCATTTCATAGGGAGTGGGATTCCCCTGCGGGGCGATGATGGGTTCCGCCGATCCGAATCCTTCCCACTTGGACGTATTATTGGTCGTCGTCCCCCGCGCATCCTTTTTCCAAGGTGGAGCAAAAGATGGGGGTGCGGCGTCTTTCCCAGGAAGTGAACGAATATCCTTGGATGGGGTAACCACCTGGTTGGTTGATGGTGGTTTCAAATGTGGAGACGCCGGGGCTGAGGGTGGGGGAAAGGGTGATGTAAAAGAAGGAGGGGTCGTGGGGGTGGGGGTGGGAATCCCAACCCTCGTCGGTTGCAACACGATATCTTTTTCGGTGCTCGGAGGCATCGGTGCACGTTCGGGGATGATCGGCACAGAGGATGAGGGAGTAGAAGAAAGGGGGAAATCCTTTTTTTGTCCAGGAAGGATGGCTCGGGTTGGGCTGACGGTTCCTCGTGGGGCCATTTCCTGTTTGGGTCGCATGAAGGGGAGCATTTGGGCGAATGTGAATGGTTTTTTGGGTGGCGTGTTTAATGGCTTTGGATTCGATGCGATGGCGCGTTGGAGGGGGGTGGGCGGCTGTGCAGGTATAGTCGGCAATGGAGAAGCAGGGAGGAGAGATGGTCCCTGCGTCCGAATGGGAGAATAGAGTGGCGCATTTCCCGGTGATAAATTTTTTTGGGTCGATGAGAGACGGGGGGAAATGGACATGTTCTTGTTGGCGAATGGGCGCGCAGGAGTTATCGTTCCATGGGCACTCCCCTGCATCATGGTGGCTAACTGCTGGCGCATTTGACCTTGGGCGTTGGAGCTGGCGCGCGTGGGTTGGGAGGTAATCAAGGGTTGTCGTCTGGGTTTTGGTTTTCCGAATATCGCTTGGGCAACGCGCTGTCCCAATCCGGGTTGCGGTAATTTGGGAACGAGTTCTCCGTGGGAAATCTTTTCCCGACGTTGCTTGAGGAATTCGTCGATCTCATCCACATCCTCTGAAACGGGCATAGCTACCCAGACTTTTCCGACTATAAAAAAGAACGCTCATGCGCCAACCAAAAATCCCCAGCGGGATCCCCACGACTCCCAATGCAATCTCGGTAGGATCGGGTTCAGCCGCATTCATGAACGGAGGAGCTGTCGATCAAAAGAATTTCTCTTGCGGGAAAAATCAGTCTATTAAAAAAGGGCACCGCCTATTGGAGTAAGTGGTCTCATGCGCCAAAAATTCATCGACTGGTTTTTTTATGATCCCTTGTTCAAAAAGTTGAACGTGCGGACCGTATTAGATGTGGGATCGGAAAATGGTAAGATGATTAAATATTTCTCCAGACGGGGAGCTAAAGTCACGGCGATCGACCTGGAGCCCACGCGACCCGAAATCAAAAAGATGGACTTTTTGAATAATGTTTTCGCGGACGGACAGTTTGATTTGGTGTACAGTGCGCACACCATTGAACACATTCCCACCCCGGAAAAATTTTCTTTGGAAATGCTGCGTGTATCAAAACAATACGTGTGTCTTGTAGCTCCCTTACCGGGCAAGCAATTCTGGGATCAGCCCGATCATATTCGACCGTACACAAAAGAAACATTAAAACGCATTTTTCACTTGAATAAGTGGATCATCTGCAAAGAAATACGTTTTCCCGGGTTTGAGCCCATCGCTCTCGTGTTGTTTGACAAGAAGGATTCACGCCTCGTTCGAAATTGAAGCGAATCATTGCTTCATAATCTTTCGCAAGGATCTGAAAGTATACCCATTTTCCACGCTTCCTGAAACGACACGCTTCTTAGGAATCGCGGATACGTATGGTGCGATATACCCGCGGAACACCGCCTCCAATTTTGCATTTATGGGATTTCGGCGTTTTTCCCTTCATGGTTCGACATTCGCGTTCCACAATTTTGATAGCTGGTTCAACGCGGGTTTTTGTGCACACAGGAAGCTCTGGTGCTATTGATACTGTTTGAATGTCGCCGCATACTGAGCCAGCATGCGATTAGGTTTTATAGGAGCGAGTTCATGCGGGTAGAAAAGAAGGAACAATTTCCTGTCCCCAAAAAGTCCTCTCCCAACCTCTTTCTTTTCTCCGAATGCGGGTGCGCGCATTTTTGATCGAACTTCCGGGTAAAACCAAAAAGGTTTTGCGGGCCTCGCAGAACAACGTTCTGCAAGGTTTTTCAAAAAGTTCGTTTTACTTGCGGCGCTGCGAATAGGCCAACAGCAATCCCGCGAGGACAAGGACGATTCCCAGTCCAATCACAGGATTGGTAATGAAACCCAAGAGTCCGGTGGCGGGCGAACCAGCATTCGGGACCTCGTTCGCGATGGGTAAAATACTCCCGCGCGGAATGCCCGCTTCGCCCAATGCGATTTCTGTGGGATTGGGTTCCACCGTGTTCACGAACGTGGGGGCTGATGTCAAGGGGGTATTCGTTCCATCTCCTGACGCGGGTGGGGACAAAGAAAGATTGTTCCCTTGCCATAAAGGATTGAATGAGAACAGGGGCACAGGGCCGCTTGATCCATCGTCATCATCATCCGTGGACGATTGCGTGCTGGGGCCTTCACAATTATCCCCTTCGCAGATCGTGGGATTAGTGTTCTGCCCATTCGTCGGAGTGCATCCGATGGTGCCGACGGCGCAGGGCGCTGGCTGGCAATTAATGGTTCCCTCTACTGGACAGGGGTCCTTGGGAGGGCAATTGGAATCGCCGTTTAACTCACAAGGATTAGGTTGATTGCAATCCGGTTCATTCACCGGACATGGATCCGTTACTTCTTTATCGCGTATCCGGCGGCCGCTAGAGCCAGGTCCGCTGGGTCCTTGAGGCGCGGGGGCCGCATCGATGCTCTGGGCCGATGTATTTCCTGTAGAAGGTGAAGATGATTCGGTGTTACTGGCAGGTGGCGCGGGTGCGGAATTGTTTCCCCCATCATTGCTTGAGGTTGTGCGCGTTGATTCATTTGTTGGCGTGGTGGGTGCCGGAGCCGATTCCGTGGCACCGGTGCCTGAAGATCCCGAATCATTTGTCGTCGCCGGAGCGTCGGGCGCGCTGTCGGCGAATCCAAAGGGTGACAGCATCAGGCTCATCACGATGAGGACCATTCCCAGTTTCATTCCGTTCATTCTCAATCAGCTCCTTCCAATTAGATGATGGTGATTTCAATCTTTTAATGTATACGTTTTAAATGAAATTGCGTTAACGACCTCAATTCATACGGCGATTGTAGAATTAAAACCTTCCTCCGAACCCTCCGCCCCCCGTGCTTCCTCCCCCAAATCCCCCAAATCCCCCACCGCCTCGTCCGAAGCCGCTCCCGATATACCCCCCTCCGATGCCCCTTCCCCTCCCAAGCGAAGGAGAGTTACCGGAATGAGATAAGTCCGTGGGGAGGGGTTGAAAGAGCGCCACGTACAGGAAATAGAGGCTCGTGAGTAATGCCCCATGAAACACATTGAGAGTGAGGGCAGTGAATATTCCCCCGATGCTGAAGAAAAGGAGCCCGGTGAAAAAATAGAGGATGACATTGGCAGCCCGCATTTTTTTCTTTTGGGGATCTCCTGCACTATTTTTCCAAATTTTGAATAGGATTATTGCAAAAAGACCCAGTGCGATTACCGTCGACCATCTTTCGGTTTCAGGAAAGGCGACGGAAAAAGAATCCGCTTGCGCAATGACATCCGGATCCCCCCGCACGTACCCTTCCATCGTTATCACCCCTGCTTCCAACCCACCCGCAAAATCCCCTTCTTGGAAGAATGGGACCATTTTTCCTTCGGCGATCTGCCGGAGACGCGCATCCGGGAGCATCCCTTCCAATCCATATCCTGTTTCGATGAAGTAGGACCGTTCCTGCAGGGCGATGACGATCAGCAAACCTGTGTCCTTCTGGGCCTCCCCAATTTTCCATGCCTCAAACACGCGCGTAGTGAATTCGAAAATATCCCCTCCTTCCAAAGTGGGAATGGTGAGCACCACCATCTCCACCCCAGTCTCCTCATCCAATGTTTTCAGCCGGGTTTCAAGTAACCCTTGTTGATCTGGAGGAATGATGTTGGCGGTGTCCGTGATGTATCCTTGCGGCAACGGCACGGCCTGGGCCGCGACGGTGGCTCCCAGAACGAGGAGAAAAATCAATACCCCTATTTTCATTTTCCACATGATCATGATATCTCATCACGTGAAATCAGTAGGAACAATGGGCGCGTTCTCAGCCCCGGCCACGGATTCGAAGAAGGGCTTGGCCTCTCTATCTCCCACGAAAAATGAGTTGGGGATGAGACGGATGTAGGTGTTGTATTCCCGCACCGCATCATTATACCGCTTACGGGACACACTGATGCGGTTCTCCGTTCCTTCGAGTTGCGCCATCAAATCGCGAAAGGCTTGGGTGGCCGTCAGCTCGGGATAGTTTTCAAATGTCAATATGATTTTCGACAGGGTGCTTTCCAGTTGGTTGGCGGTTTGAACTTGTGAGTCCACAGTGCCCCCTTGCTGCCATTGGGTGCGAAGTTGGGTTATCTCCGTCAGCGTTTCCTGCTCGAATCCCGCGACTCCTTTCACGGTGTTCACCAAATTAGGGATAAGGTCCACCCGGCGCTGGTAATCCGCCTGCACATTGGCCCACTCCCCATCGACCGCTAAATCGCGTTGCGTGGCCCCATTGTATATCCCCATGACCCATAGCCCGAGGAAGAGAACCAATACCACGGCAATGCCCACTGGGGCGACCCAATTGGGTAATCCTTTTTCGGCCATGCTTTTCCCTCCAGAATGTAATCCTGAAACCCCAATGAGAATAAAAGAGGAAGAGAAAAGGAGATTAAAAAAGGAAAAAGGGGGGATAGCCCCCCCCGGTCTACCTAGTGATTGCTGGCCAGGTTCCAGACGGCTTTAATCCCCACGATCACGGCAGCGGGTGCCATGAGGGCGGCGATGTAGGCGAATATGCTTCCCAGCGGGGGTCCCACGATGGGGATCAGGGTCCAATTGACGGCTCCCGCCACCAACAGGGCGATGACCGCTACCAGGAAGGATGTAATCTCTTTATCGCTGATGTTCAGCAGTCCGATGATGGCACCCAAGATCACGAAGATCAATGGTAACCAGTTCGCGGCCTCGCCGAAGCTTTGCCCCAGGATTCCAGCGATGATGGCGAGAACCACCCCGATGATGAATGCCCAGGATCCAATCTTCTGCTCCATTGATGAAACACCTCCTCAGTGTTTCCCTGCAGACCATAAGCCCGCGGGGGTTCATCTACTCCACTTCCTGAATTATGTCCTTTTAATAAACATTCTTTTTTGGAGCCGTATTTGCGGCAAAGAGCGAAAATAAAGCGGGTAATCTGAATTCTTGGAAAAAAGAAAGAGGGAGCACGGTTTCTATTCTAATTGGACTTGGATGTTCGCCAATACCTGGCGCAATAATACCCATAACCCTCTCATGGTTGGAGGAAAAAAAAATCCTATTATTTTTAAGGAAAAAAAGCCCTTTATTTATCGCGCAATTCAATCTCGATATGCACGTTTTCGGGGATGTCCACGCGCATGACCCGGCGTAGCGTGCGCTCGTCCGCCTGAATATCGATCAGGCGCTTGTGTACGCGCATCTGCCATTTCTCGAATGTCTCCGTTCCCCCACCGCATGGGGATTTGCGCGTGGGCAAAATCAATTTTTTGGTGGGCAGGGGCACTAATCCCGAATGCTTGACCCCCGTCCGATCCGCGACGTCCAATATCTTCCCTGAAATGTCTTGGAGGGAATCCAGGCTGGGGCTCGTCAATTTGATACGGGCATTCTGCATGAATCATCCCTCAAAAAAATCACTCGCGGGGCGTGACTTGCATCACGACCCCGGCGGCGACCGTCGCTCCCATATCCCGCACGGCAAATCTTCCGAGGGAAGGGAATTTCTTGAACTCTTCCACGACCAGCGGGCGCTGCGGCACGATTTTCACGATGGCCGCATCCCCGGTCTTGAGGAACTTAGGATTCTCTTCCGCCGCTTGCCCGGTCTTGGGGTCGATGCGCTTCTGCAATTCCGCGAAGGTACAGGACATTTGGGCCGTGTGCATGTGGAACACGGGGGTGTATCCTTGGGGGATAGCAGTGGGGTGGTTCAGCACAACAATCTGGGCGATGAACTCCTTCGCAACGGTCGGGGCATTCTGCGGGTGTCCCACGACGTCCCCGCGGTTAATATCCTTCCGTTCCAGCCCCCGGACATTGAACCCCACATTATCCCCTGGAATGGCTTGCGTGAGTTGTTCGTGATGCGCCTCAAGGGATTTTATTTCCCCTTGGGCCTTGGAGGGCATGACGATAATTTTGTCCCCCGGCTTGGCGATCCCGGTTTCCACGCGTCCTACTGGCACGGTGCCCACTCCCTTGATGGAGTAGACATCCTGGATGGGCAGCCGCAGGGGCTTGTCGGTGGGCAGGGTGGGCGCCGTCAGTTCGTCCAGGCGCTGGAGCAAGGTCTTCCCTTTATACCAGGGCATGTTGGTGCTGGCCTTGGCGACATTATCCCCGATCCATGCGGAAACGGGAACATAGTCCACTTGTTCGTCCTTGAAGCCCACCATCTTTACGAGCTTATGCATCTCTTCTTTGCGCTTGTTGAACTCTTCTTCCTTATACCCTATTTCATCCATCTTATTGATGGCAACTGTCAGGGATTTGATTCCCATCACGTTGGCTAAAAACGCGTGTTCCTTTGTTTGAGGCTGTGGGCCGTCTTTTGCTGACACCACGAGCACGGCGGAGTCCGCCTGGGAGGTGCCGGTGATCATGTTCTTGACGAAGTCCCGGTGTCCCGGGGCGTCGATGATAGTGAAATCGTGCTTCTGTCCCTTGAACTTCTTGTAGGACAGGTCGATGGTGACCCCGCGCTCCCGCTCTTCCTTGAGGGAGTCCATCACATAGGCGAAGGCGAATGAGCCTTTTCCCTTGGCTTCGGCTTCTTCCTTGATCTTGCGGTACTCATTCTCTGGGAGGGCGCCCGTGTCGTACATGAACCGCCCGACGAGGGTGGATTTACCATGGTCGACGTGACCGATGAAAATCAAGTTGATGTGGGATCTTTCAGCCATATTTTTCTCCTCCAAACTTTTTAGGAAAAAGTTTGATCAAAAAACTTCCCCCCCTTCTATGAGAATGAAACTGATGCCCATTCCCATGCCAATGGGGAAAAGCCCGATCGGAACCTTTTTCCGTGTGTTTTTCCCGCACCAAAGGGATTAGCCACCCTTTCCAGCACGTATAGCCAATTCCCCCTGGCAATCATTTAAATAGGTAATGGCCACGGTGGGCATCCTGCCATCTCTTAGTGGTTAAAGATCAATGGGGGAAGACCCTCTGCAATCCCTCACGGCACTTTTGTTCCAAGGGAGTGGAAAGTTCCATCGTAGGTTTTTTCCCATATCAAGATGATTTTATTTCCGCATGGACTTTTCAGGTTTAGACCCTGGTCGAAACGCCACGGCGAGAAAAAAAGTTGCCCGGCCCCCAGAGTATTTACCATAATTTATTCCACCAATTTTTATTCCACTAATTACCCGTCATTATCATACAATTGGTGATACAACCGATAGAAGTCGCGGGTGGTATTGGTCATGGAATAGGCGTCCGTTTCGGGGTACAGGTCATCCGGCAAAGGGAAGTAGGATGAGATAGCTATATCATCCGGGTCGCCCCCGGCTGCCTTGAAATCAACCAAATCCCGGAGGGTGTTTTCATAGAAGGCTTGGTTGCTCGTATGCCCTCCTTCCGCCGATCCATAATAGATACCGAAGCGTATTCCCTTATCCCGGAAGTATTCCTGTATCAACACATATTTTCTCCAATCATCCACCCATGGAGGACGATCAAACCGGGTTTCGGACTGGTAGAAATCCAGCTGTTCCCCGTTATCTTGGACTACTTGGAGGAAGACATCCAATTGCGCGAGTAAATCCCCTGAGTCCTTCCACGTGGAAGAGGGGTAGGGGCCCACCGAATAATGAGGGGCGGCAATGGTCAACCCAATTTTGACCCCCGGATACCGCGCGCGCATGGCTTGCATGTATTCCACTGTCTCACTGGAGGCGCGCGTGATATCGAAGCCGCAGGGATCCATCACACTGTCGGAGAACGGTCCGTCCATGTCGATGTAGTGGATGATGCCTCCCACCGCGACAAACCGATCCAGTATCCCAATATCAATAGCCGCCTGTTGGCTACCATCGCAGAGAGGATCTCGTAATCCCCCCACTTCGAAGGCGGCTTCAATCTGGTTGCTGAACAGAACGGGAACAATGATCTCCAGCTCGCCTTCATTGAGGTTATTGATCTGCCCGATGTAGAATTTGAAGGTGTGGAGGAATCCTTTCACCTCATCCCAACCGGCATCCGCATTGAAAATGAATTTTCCCAGATCCCGTCGCCCCTCATATAATTTGTTGGGGGCCATCCAGAAGCGTTTGCCATTTTCGGATCCCTTGGAGGAAAACGTTTGACATATCCCGCAATCCAGGGAGCAGGTATCGCAGGACTCAGTGCCATTGCACACATTGTCCCCGCAGAAAGGATTGGGGGTGCAGGCCTGCTGCGTGCCCGGTTCGTTTTGCGTCGTACCGCATTCATTCAGATCGGTACAGGACCTGGTTTGCGTGCCATTCGTACAAGGACCCCAATCCGAACAGAACCAATTTTCGATGCAGGCGCATTGGCCGCAATCCGCAGAGCACGTGGTACACGTTTCAGTAGACTCGCAAACACTATTACCACACACTGGGGCGCAAGTCCCACAATCCTGGGGACACGTAGAACAACTCTCGGAATTGGAACAAAAATTGTCCCCACAAACAAAATTAGGAGCACACGTCCCACAATCTTGCGCACAACTCTGGCAAGACTCCCCCGCATCACAGATAGTATTACCGCAAATGGGGGTAATGGGAACGCAATCCTGAATGAGAGTGGGCCTGCCCTCAACCGTATTGCAGGCATTACCATCCGTGCACGTGCGAACCTGCTTCCCATTTGTACACGCCGACCAGCCCGAGCACACCCATTCAGGGTCACACGAAACAGGAGGACCCGGAGGAGTAATAGGAGGTTCGGGGATAATGGGCGGCGGCGCAAAGAAAACCACCCCCAAAACAACGGCCATGAGCACCAGCCCACTAATCCCAATGAGAAAAAGGGCCGTGATCTTGCCTTCCATTCCCGGGAAAGGCGAACCCCATTTAAAAATCCTCTCAATTCTCCTCGGAGGATGACTTTCTTTTTGTTATTCGAGGAAGAAATGGAACGCCTTGACTTCGGGGTCCATTCCCTTGCGCTTGCGCACTTCTTCAACGGTCTTTTTTTGTAACTCCGGGGGCAGAACTTCGTATCCGTGGTATTCGGCCGTCCAGATGACCCTTCCTTGTGTGGCCCCTCGGATGGCTTGGGAAAATCCGATGAGTTCCTTCACGGGGGCCAATCCCACGATGATGGTCTGATCCCCCTCGTTCTTGATTTCAGTGATCTGGCACCGCCGCTGCTGCAGTTCCTTGGACACCGCCCCCATGTAGTCCTCGGGGGTTGTAATGGAGAGCAGTTGTTTGGGTTCCTCCAAGTGGGCTTTGGCCTGGAGCATACACGCATAAATCGTCCGTGACACCACGGGTATGATTTGGGATGGTCCGCGGTGGATGGCATCCTCATGGAGGGTGGCGTCTTCGAGTGTAATCTTGATCCCATGGACCTCTTCCTTGGCCAGTGGACCATTTTTCATGGCCTCTTGAAAACCCTGGATGACCAGTTCGCGTATTTCATGGAGGGCCTGTATTCCTTTCGTCCCATCTACTAAAACGTTGTCGTTCTCCACGGCCCACACCTTTTTTGCTTCGTCATTGGAAAACCCAGCATTGACAAAGGTGTTGATCCAATCTTTATCCTTGAGCTTCACTTTCCCTTTGACCTTATGTTCGTTGAAATAGGTCTTCATCTCGTCCGTCAGGGGCTCCACTCGCATGTGTAATTTGTTATGGCGATTGGGGGATTTCCCTTCCAACTCTTCGGATGCATGGGAGATGGATTCATGATAAACCACGATGGGCGGAGACACCGTGATGGGAATATTGTGCGTCTTCTCAATCCGGTATTGATTTATTTCCAGGTGCAATTCCCCCATCCCCGATAATAGGTGTTCGCCCGTCTGTTGGTTGATGCTCGCCCGGAGATTGGGATCTTCCTTCGTGAGCTGGCGGATCGTCTCGATGAGCTTGGGTAAATCTTTCGTCTGCTTGGCTTCGATGGAAACCGTGATGACCGGTTCAACATTCGTCTTGAAGGATTCGAATTCCTTCATGTCAATCTCAGAAATAGTCTGCCCGGCATAGGCCTCTCGCAGCCCGACAATGGCTCCAATGCTCCCCGCGGGAACGCTTTCCACTTCCACGAATTCCGGCCCCATGTACACCCCCACCCGGTTGATGAGGGCTTCCTTCTGTATTCCAATGAGCTTGACGTGAGTCCCTTTTTTGATGGTGCCTGAATACACCCTTCCCGTGGCGATGTCCCCGGCATGGGGATCTACTGAGACATCGGTGATCATCATGGCGACAATTCCATTAGGGTCGCATGTTGACATGCTGGTTCCCACCTCGCTCGCGGGATCCCCGGTCCAGATGACGGGCGTTCGATACTTTTGCGCCTCGATGGGGTTAGGAAGATGCTCCACCACCATTTCAAAAATCGTGTCTTCCAAAGGGGATTTGTCCGCGATCTCTTTCTGCTGACCGGCTTTCATCCACTCGTACACTTGCTTGAAATTGATTCCCGTGCGGGACATGCTCTTCGTGGATACGGCCCAATGATTATAGGCGCTCCCGAAAGCCACACTCCCTTCAGCGGGGTTCACCAGCCATTTCTTCCCTTCCGGAAGATTTTTCTGGATGAGATTATTCACTTGCGTGATGACGCGGACAAATCGTTTTTGCATCTCCGCCTCGTCGATCTGAAGTTCATTAATGAGCCTATCTACTTTGTTGATGAACAGCACCGGCTTCACGTTCTCCCGCAGGGCCTGCCGAATGACTGTTTCCGTTTGGGGCATGACCCCTTCCACCGCATCCACCACCAATACCACCCCATCCACCGCGCGCATCGCCCGGATAACCTCTCCACCGAAGTCCACATGGCCCGGGGTATCAATGAGGTTGATGAGATAGGGTTTCCCGTGCAAATTGGGCACCAGGGAGATGTTGGCCGCGTTAATGGTGATGCCCCGCGCCTGTTCCTGGTCCTCATAGTCCATGAACTGCTGCTTCCCCGCGAGCTCCTTGTTGATGAGGCCGGCGGCGGCGATGAGGTTATCGCTCATCGTTGTCTTTCCATGATCGATATGAGCCACAATCCCGATGTTCCGCACGTCCGTCTGATGGTTCATCAGCTTGTTCGCCGTGGCGGCCATCTCTTCTTTTCGACCCATTGTTGACTCACTCTCGTAAAAACGCTAAAAGGTAGGAATGTTCCCCCAATCGCTACCATTTGGCCATATGGAATGTTTTTAAACGATTGGGCAAATCACGGTAGATCGGTAAACCTGGCTTTGCCTTTGTCGTCGTACAGGCTGTCGATGATCTTTCCAAGCATATCCACGAGATTCCCCAAACGGTAGATGCGGGCATTCAATTTCTGGTATTCATATGTACGAGGGGAGTATTCCGCCGCCTGTATTTTGTGATATGCAAGTTGGACAGATAAAATGAATGACAGGTTGGCCCATCTTCAAAAAAGATTGGGGTGGATTAACGCGAGGCGATGGCAATTCGTTCAATCTCGTTCTTGCGCTTGATGGACATGGCGTTGTTGTCGCCTTTCCCGGCGGCGATGAGTTCTTTTGCCAGGGCTTCCGCGGCGCTCGTATTGTTGTTGAAACTCCCATAGAATCCCGCGAGGGCCAGATTCTTGATGCTCTCATCCACCCGCTTGAGGGGGGCCACGTCCACGGCTTGCGAATAGGCCACTCCCCCCTTCTTGAGGCGGGTGATGTCTTCCCGGGGAGCGGAATTCTCGATGGCGCGGACGTATACTTGGATGGGATTTTCATTCGTTTGGGTGTGTACAATGTCGAAGGCGTTCTGCACGATGCGCATCGCCTGGATCTTCTTCCCACAACTTCCGCGTCCGCGGATGTATTTTCCGCTCAGCTTCCGTTTTCCTTGGCCGGAGCGCATCACCTTGTTGATCAGCCGTTCGACCACATTGATATTCTCTTTGTCGAAGGCGTGCTTAACCCCTTTTCCAAAAGAATGAGGGATGATCTTGGGTGCCAATCCTATTTGCCGCGTCAGCGTGATATCTTCCACTTTTACTTCCGATGGATCCCATTTTCCAAAAATCATGATCTCGCCCATGCTTTCACCAGTACCTTAGCGTTTGACCTTCTCCTTCTTCCCGGTGCGGAGCATCTCTAAACTTTGCCCATTCACATGCGTTACGCGATATTTTACACCCCATTGAGACCCATACGGTCCACCCTGACTCCCCCCAATCCCTTCGATAATCACTTCATCATGCTCGTCAACGAATTTGATGGCCCCATCCCTGGGGCAGAAAGCGGTGACCTGTTTTCCATTCTTGATTAATTGGACGCGTACACATTTGGCAATCCCTGAGTGGGGCTGTTTCTGGGTGACTCCCCGTTTTTCGAGGACGATGGCCTTGGCTTGAGGACTTCCCTGCAGGGGATCGTATTTTTCCCGTAGTCGGAGGACGGCGCGTTTGTGGTAGGGATCCTTCATCCGCCACTTCTTGCGTTTCTCTTCCAATTGTCGGGCTGAAAATTCTCCGCGTCCCATTCATTCACCCATACCCTAAATCCCTCGAAAAAGTATTATAAAGGCCACAATCACGCACCCTTCTTCTTCCGTCCTTTCCGTTTAGGAGCTATATCCTCGGAGGTCGAGGTATCCGGGATGGTTAAAACATTGGATTTCCCTTCCTCCAGGACGAGAAGAGTCGACACCACAAAAGGTTTGCCGCACACCGATCCCAATTCCAGGCCATTTCCAAGATAGGCATACGTTGGAATTCCCAATAGGGTGGCGAGGGTCGCTACCCCCTCCTTAGTCACTCCAGGGGTGTTTTGTGCCATAACCACGAGCTTCCCTTCCCCATGGCGGAGCGCATCCTGCGTCTGCTTCACCCCGAATAACACTTTCCCCGTGTCCACAGCGCGTCTGATTTCCTTGCTGGCTTCGGCCGCATCCATACTCCACATCCCTCCTAAGGGTGCTTCTCATGGATAACATTCAATGAGAATGAGCCAATCCTCCATGAAAAGGCATTTAAATGGTCGGCTTCTTCCCCAGCCCAACTGATAAAAAAAGTAGAAAAGTAAGAAAAACAAGGAATTATATACTTATAGCGTAATAATAGTGGTATGAGTGATGTAGCGATTGTTACCGTTAGTGCCAAAGGACAGATTCAGCTTCCAAAGCGCATGCGGGATAGCTTGAAATTGAGTGAGGGCGCCCGCTTGTTTATGGAAGAGAAAAATGGGACGATTACCTTGCAAAAAATGGAACATAAGGCCATGGATGCGGATTGGTCAAGTTATCTTCTTTCGCACAAATCCCTTGCCAAAACATGGGATACCAAAGAAGAGGACGAAGCATGGAAACATTTGTAGTGGGGGATGTGGTCGTGGTACCCTTCCCTTATAGCAATTTTAAGGAGTTTAAGCGTCGACCGGCAGTAGTGTTGACTATGCCCATGGGAAAAGATTTTATTCTCTGCCAAATAACTGGCCGGTCACAGCGTGATTCTTTTGTTATTCCATTGATGGATGAGGATATTGAGGGAGGACAATTGCAATTGGAAAGCTACATTCGCCCAAATAAATTAAGCACGATGGAAGTGGGATTGATCGAATACAAGATTGGTGCCCTTACTCTCGATAAAAGAAAATCGCTTTTGAAGGTTATTCGCGGATTATTTGAACATAATTAAATCACGGGTTCTTCATCACCAAATCGACGACGCCCGTGCCCACTTTGATGGGTTGCCCCACGATGATGTTTTCCACAACACCCTGCAAGCGTTCGCGTTCGCCATAGAAGGCGGCGTCCAGGAGGTGTTTGGCCGTCTCTTCAAATGAGGCGCGGGCGAATGGCGAGCTCTTTTTCCGCGTGATGCCCGTTCGAACAATTCCTCGTATTTCCCCATCGAATGTCATGGAATCGGCAAGCAGGATGATGTGACGCAGGTCCACGGCGATGCTGTTCTCGCGGAGCACCTTATCGAGTTCATACACGATGGATGCGCGCCCGGCTTCAATTCCTAAAACACGCGAAACCTCCTTCACGTCATTAGTAATGGTGCGTGTGCCATCCACTTCCTTCATCTTGAAGATGCTCTTCAGGTTGCTCCCGGAGGTCTTCACGATGAATTCCCCATTCTCTTCAAACACGATGGCCTTGCGGATGCCCCGAATTCCTTGTAATCGGGTCTGCAATAGCTTCAACAAATTTTTACGGATCTTGAGGAGAGACTCTTCTTTGTCCTTCAGTTCCAGTTTGATATTCCCATTGGGCAAGTCAACATGTTTCATCTTAACCTTATCAACAATCATCTTCATTAGGTCTTTCTCATCCAACCCCTTGTCCTGGATCTCCGCCCGGTTAGGAGTCACTTCGATGACCCGTTCGGCGTAGCGTTCCTTGAAGATAATGACATCATCCATCCGCAAATCCACCAGGGAGGCCGCGAACACGCGGGCTTTTTCTTTGTCGACGCGCAGGGCGGGGTCGCTCAAGTAAATAGTCATCGTAGGATACTTGGCCTTCGACCGGGCGTCAACAATCTCCTCCACTCTTTGGATTCCGCTCCCCACCGACACTTCCGCGGCTCCCGCGTAGTGTTTTGTACGCAGGGTCAATTGAGTCCCTGGCTCCCCCAAGGATTGCGCGGCGATGATCCCCACCCCTTCTCCGGGTTGGGCTTTGGCATAAATGTACTTCTTCCGGATCTCATGGAGCAGTTGTTCGAATTGTTCATCCGTGAGATTCAATTCAAGGGAGAGGCGTTGGGCTTCCTCATAGGCTTTCCGGGGCATCCCAAATTGGGCCACGTGATCCACAAATTCCACCTGTTCAGCCTGCTGGGTAGCATCCAGATTCAGTGTTTCTTGGGTTTCGTCAGCCATACCTTTTCCTCCGCAATCGTCCTTCAAATGTCATTTCTTCTCCTTCGCCTGCTGCAAACGCGCCCACACCTCATCAATGGTGACAAAGCTCCCGCTGCTCGTCCGACCGGGGAAAATACCATCTTCCCCATAGCGGAACTGCACAATGTCCTTGCTCGCCGAGCGCACGGTTTCATCGTTGGAGACATGGAGATCTTTCAGGCTGTTGGCGAGCCGTCTATATAAGTAGCCGGATACCTTCGTCGCCACCCCCGTGTCTATTTCCCCTTGTCGGCCTCCCATGGAGTGCATGAAGTATTCGGTGGGTGACATTCCCAGGACGAAGTTGCTCTGAACAAACCCTCCCGCGATGGGCCCAATGTCCCCTTTCTTGTTGGTCGTGATCAGTCGCCCCTTGAATCCTTTCTTGGGCCGTCCGGAGCGGATGGATATTTGTCCATAGATCCCGGAGGTGTAACCCACATTCAGCAGGCTGCCTCGGGCGCCCGACACGATGATGGGAAAAGAGTCCAGCGTGGGTCGGGTTGTCTCGAAGAGCTCGTGGAGTTTTCGTTCCGCGATCTTGGATTGCACTTTGGCCCGAATACTAGTGCCCAATCGCACCATGAGCAATTCAAATGAATCTGGTACAGTTCGTCCGGGAATGGGTTCGAGTGTCCCGTCGAGGAATTTTTGGGTCAGGGCATCCCCTTCAAGGAGTTCTTCCGCGATGGCGTCCTCTCTCGCCTTAGTAATCATCTCGTTCGCCTCGAATTCAGAAATACCAATGGAAATCCCTTTCATGGTGAGCAATTCGTGCGTGATGCGGGACATCTTGTAATAGTATTGTTCCAGTACTTCAGGAGGGTAGTTGCGGGCCATATTTTCAATAAGGCGGAGGGTGCCATCCACGATTCCCGAGATAAGTTTTCCATTCTCAATCTTCACCAGGGCTTCCTCGTACATACGTTCATTCCCCTGGCGCGGGATACCTATCGATTTGAGGTTGCGGGCGACATGGTTGGGGTAGGTGATGCTGAGGTCCTTGGGTAAGATTTGCGAGAAAATAAGTTTCCCCGAATATTTTTTCCCCCTATCGGGGTCTGGAAGTTGGGTGATGCCCATCTTGTAGAGGTAGTGCATCGCTTCCTCCCGAGTGAATTCGGTCTGCGACATCGTTAAGATGAACAACCCGGATTGATCGTCTTCCTTTCCGGTGATTTCGGGATGCCCGTGGCGGGGCGATACTATTTGATCCTGCACATACATGAGTTCCCGGGCTTCCGCCACCCCTTCCTGCGTCTGCGGGACGTGGATGTTCATCTCATCCCCATCGAAGTCGGCGTTATACGGGTTGCACACGATGGGGTTCATCCGGATGGCCTTGTTGGGCATCACTTTCACTTCATGGGCGAGCATCGAGAGCCGGTGAAGTGAGGGTTGTCGGTTGAACAAGACAATATCCCCATCCTGGAGCGTGCGTTCGATCTTGCTCCCCACTTCCATCTCGTCAACGACTTCTTTCTTGTTTAATTCTGAAATCTTTTTCCGGAGGCCATTGGGTTTAGTCACATAAACGACTTTGTCGGATTTTTTAACGAGCTTCTTCATCTCCTCGATATTCCATTCCGTCACGTATTCTGGGACCGTGAGGGTGTTGGCAATGGGTTCTGGCACCCCCACCTGGTTGATGGATAAATAGGGGTCGGGGATGATGGTGGATCGCGCCGCGTAATTGACTCGCTTCCCCGTCAAGTTATATCTGAAGCGCCCTTTCTTCCCCTTGAGGCGCTGCACGAGCGTGCGCAGGCTGCGTCCGGACCGGTGTTTGGCCGGAGGCACGCCCGCGGTGTCATTGTCAAAGTAGGTAGTCACGTGGTATTGGAGGAGATCCCACAAATCCTCGATGATGAGCTGCGGGGCGCCCGCGTCAATGTTGTCTTTCAGGCGCAGGTTGATGCGGATGACATCCACCAGTTTGTGGGTTAAATCGTCTTCAGATTTGATCCCGCTCTCCAGGGTGATGGAGGGACGAATGGTAATGGGGGGCACTTGTAGCGTTGTAAGGATAAACCATTCAGGTCGGATGCGGGTGACGTCATATCCGAACAGCGCCAGATCTTCCTCCGGAACCTTCTCCACCCATTCCCTAATCTGGGAGGGGTACAACCTATCCTTCTCGATGTAGTAGTTGGTGGGTTTGTCCAATGTAACCTCGGGCCGCGCCGCATTGCAGTGGGGGCATTTCTTCTTGGTCTTGGCCTTCTTGACCAGCATCTTCACGGCTTCCTCTTTCCCCACGCGCTCGATGGCCAATTTGTATTCCACTAATGATTCGTCTTTCAAGGTGATGCGCCCGCATTCTTGACACGTGGCGAGGAGTATTTCCTCTAATTTGTTGGAGAACTTGGGATGGACAACTGGTCGAACCATCTCTAAACTCCCGAAGTGGCCGGGGCACTGTTTCATCTTTTGTCCGCAGGTCTTGCAGCGCAGGGATGGGTTGATGACCCCCAGATGCGGGTCCATCAGACCCCCTTCCATGGGATAGCCGTCCTTATCATACGTCTCGGGCGATTTGATCTCGATGGAGGACATCCGTCGTATCTGTTCCGGCGACAATATGCCGAATTCGATGTTGTCGATGCGTTTGATGATCATGTGTTTCGCCTCCTCACGCCCTATCCGTCAGATGCAGTCGGGGATAGATGCCCAACGCCTTCAGTTCGTCCAATAATAGTTTGAAACCATAGCTCATCTGCACCGGATACACCAGCGTGCTCTCGCACATGGGGCAGAACCTTCGTTTGCGTATCTGGTCGTTCACGGCGATAATCCCACAATTCTGGCAGACCAATTCGACGACCTTGTCGGAGTCGTCGATGAATTTTTCCTGAAGCAGCATGGCGGCCCCATGCCCCACGAGGGTTTCGCCTTCCATCTCCCCAAAACGGAGGCCGCCCTCCTTCTCTTTCCCTTCCGTGGGTTGGCGTGTTAATATCTGCACCGGCCCGCGCGACCGGGCTTGGAGTTTGTGGGCCACCATATGGAAGAGTCTCCGGTAGGCAATGACGCCCGTGAATATTTCCCCTTCAATCTTTTTTCCGGTGCGGCCGTCGTAGAAGGCTTCCTTCCCGTCCGGACGGAATCCGAAGCGCTGGAGCACCTGTTTGAGATCGTCCACGCTGTCTTCGCTGAAGGGCGTTCCATCCACCGGAACCCCCGTGAGGGCGGCGGCCTTTCCGGTGAGTGTCTCGAGCATGTGGCCAATAGTCATTCGTGTGGGAATGGCATGGGGGTTGAGGATCAAATCCGGTTTGATTCCATGTTCAGTGAAGGGCATGTCTTCCTCTGGGATGATGGCGCCGATGACCCCTTTCTGCCCGTGTTTGGACGCATATTTGTCACCGGGCTCGGGAATCATGGTGGTGCGGACCTTGACTTTTGCCAAGCGTGCCCCGCTCCCCCCTTCGGTGACGATGACGCGGTCGATCATCCCGGGTTTTCCTTTTCGGGGGAATAAGGAGGCTTCGCGTCTTTTTTCCTGGATGACCCCGAAATCGGTGATTTCTTCAAGGAAGCGGGGTGGGGATGTTTTTCCGATGATGACATCCTTGTCGCTGACATAGGTTTCCAATTCCCCCAGTCCATCGGACCCGAGGCGTTTGTAGAATTCCTCTCCCAGGTGCCCCACCGCATCCTCGGAGGGGATTTCAAATTTGTCTATTTGTCCTCCGGGATAACGGGTTTCTTCGCTCTCATAGCTGCGGAAATAGGCGGCGCGTCCCAATCCGCGTTCGACAGCGCCCTTGTTCAACACCACCGCATCGAGGAGATTGAATCCCATGTAAGGCATGATGGCCACCACAAAATTCTGGTTCATGGGCCGGTTGTCCGTGTGCAGATGGTCAATCGTCTTCGTCCGCACGAGCTCGGATTGGGGGTAATAGAGAAGATACCCCTCCGTGTCGGTGCGCAGGTTATAGTTGATGGACGAGATCCCCAATGCTTGCTTGAACACCTTTGCCCCATGCAATGTCTTTCCCGCGAGGTTATGCTGGAGGAAAGGAATCATGCTCGAGATGATGGAGAATATCCCCACCGGGTTGATTTCGAGGTGCGTGGTCTGCGGGGAAATATCTTCCTCCCGAATGGCCACGAGGGCGTTCTCTTCCTCTTCCGCATCCAGGTATTCGATGTGGCCCTGGTGCACTAAATCGTTCCACGTGAGTTTGCCATCGCGCACGGCCTTGACCACTTCAGGAGTGATGCGGGGCTTCCCATTTTCCACTACAACAAGCGGCCTTTGGATGCGCCCCCCATCCGTGTTCACATACAATTCTTTCGTGTCCTCATGCAGGGCGATGTTCACTTGTGGATCTATTTTTCCCTGGCGTCGTTTGGTAATCAGGTCCTTCGTCAATCTGGCGATGTCCGCATGAAAGCCCACCAGCTTCCCGTTCACGAATACTTTTCCTTCGAATGCCGCCATGTCTTCATCGCCTCACTTCAGGTGCACATCCATCTCTTTCAATAGTTTTTCAACCGGATTCGGGTTCACGTCCATCGTGACCTCGGAGAACAGCCCCATGTTCTTCACCAATCCGCATTGTGGTCCATCCGGGGTTTCAATGCAGCACAACCTTCCCCAGTGGGTTCCGTGCACGTCTCGTGCCTCGTACAGTTCGCGGTTCTTGTTCAGTGGGGATTTTACTTTGCGGAATTCGGTGAGGGGACCTAAATAGTTCACCCGATCCATGAAACGGGATACCCCGGTGCTGCGGCCGATCCAGTTTCCGGTACTCATCCCGAAAAGGATGCGTTCGGTCACCGCTCCGGGACGCACAACGGTGGAAATGTTGAGTTTCCTCCGCCGGGTTACCGTGCGATCAATCTGGAAGGTGAGGTCCTTGATGAAATATTTGAAGGAGTGCCGGAAGAGATGCTCCATGAGCTTTCCCGGGAGTTCAAGACGTTTGTTGGCATAATGGTCCTTGTCGTCCATTCCCCTCAATCCATTGGCGCGTTCGATGGCACGGGTGGCCATGGTGGCAAGGTAGTAGGCTTTGGCCCGGCGATCCTCTTTCTGGTCTCCAATGTGGGGTAGGAGGAAGGCGTCGATCACTTCTTGCGCACGGCGCAGGCGATAATCGATAACTTGTCCGGGGGCCACATATTTGCCAATGCGGTCCAGGGCATCCTCTTCGTCCGTGACATCATTGGCCTCAGAGTTGATGAGCACATCATTCCGCACTTCAGGGGAATCCGGGAAAGCGTTTTGGATCTCTTGCTCATCTTTCAATCCTAATGCGCGCAGCAATGCGAACAAGCGGAGTTTTCGGGGGGATGCGGGAAACGTAACGGAGAGCATCCCGTCTTTAGCCCGCGTCACGCGGACGCGTCCCTTGAATGCCCCCTTCGTGGAGATGACCTCCGCATTCGTCTTGTCTCCCGTGGATTCGGTGGTGAGAATCCTATCGGAGGCCAATACTTCTTGGGCGGTCAGGGCCTTTTCGCTTCCATTAATGACGAAATATCCCCCAAAATCCATGGGATCTTCCCCCATGTTAATCAGTTCTTCGGCCGTCTTCCCCTGAAGGTGGCACAATTTGGATTTGAGCATGACGGGGAGTTCCCCGATGTAGGTTTTCTTCACATCCTGCTCCACATCCCGGCGGAGTAGACGCATCGTCAGGAAAAGAGGAGCTGAATACGTCCTATTTCGTATGCGTGCTTCCATGGGATAGAAGTCGTTGCGCGGGCTCCCATCCGCTTCCACGATGCGGGGTTTGAGCACTTCGATGTCTTCCAATTCGATGCGCACCTCTTCAATCTTGGGGACAATCGTCTTGTTCTCATGGATGATTTCATTCAGATGCTCATCGATGAACTGATTGAAAGACCTCACATTCGTGTCGGCGAAATTCTTTGATTTAAACCAGGATTGCGTGAGGACATCGGAAGAGGGGCTTTTAGTCATGCTCACATCACCCGCCGGTAGTAGATGGATTCCCCCGCTACGGGGGAGATGCGGATGATGCGGATGATATCCCCCACTTTCCCGCCGAGTTCAACAGTGACAGGATCTTCTTGTGAAATTTGGGGGAGTTTGTCCATCTCCAACCCAAATTGGGAGAGCAATGTTTTGGCTTCCTCGTGGGAAAGCAATTCGTGTTGGGGAACCAAGTGGTGTTCGGATAACGATTTGAGCATGTCGACCCCTTCCTGCGGTTCTCCAGGCAAAGGGACGGGTAACCCCCGGTTAGGCGAAAAATCGCTCCCTGCAAAAAACATTGCGCCCGACAGAACCACAAACCCTCGCGGTAACCAAGGAATCCGAGATAACGCTTATAAAGTTGTAGGCGGGCCCGCATGTTTCCCCTATTCCTGGAAGAAGCGGGTACGTTTAAAGGGGATTTCCTCCCCCCATGGGGGTATGGCATCCGTGTTCCTCCAGACGATTCTCCAATTGGACACTACTATTTTCGGGAATACGGTGGAGCAGTACCTCCTCTACGCGGGGACGGTAGTCCTCTTTATCCTGGGGGGGAGGATCCTCCAGTACATCCTTGACATCTATGGCAAGCGTTTGGCCGCCAAAACCAAATCGGATTGGGATGATATCCTGATTGACGTCATTTCCACCCCCGCCCGGTTCCTGTTGACCACGGCAGGATTGGTCATCGCAGCCGAATTGTTCCTTACATTTTCCTCTCCTGAGATTGAAGCCTTCTACTACAATGTGGTCGGCCTTCTATTCCTGGGGGTCATCACCTGGTCGCTCATCAAATTAGTTGACATTTTTGCTGAAAGGGTGCTGATGAAGCTGGCCGCCCAGACCAAATCCAATCTGGATGACCAACTCGTGCCCCTATTCAAACGGGCCGCCAAATACCTCATTGTGATTCTCGCCCTGCTCCTCGCCATGAGCAACTTTGGTTATGACATCACCGCCCTCCTCGCGGGATTGGGAATTGGAGGGTTGGCGGTGGCCTTCGCGGCGCAGGAGACCATCAAGGACATCTTCGGGGGCATCGTGATCTTCTCCAACAAGACATTCCTCGTGGGGGATAGGATTACCGTTGATAATATCACGGGAGTCGTGGAGCAAATCAACATGCGCACCACCCGCCTGCGCAATTGGGAGGGACGATTAGTCACTTTCCCCAATTCTAAGATCGCCGCTTCAACCATTGAGAATTGGGCCAAGGCCCAAGCGCGGCGGACATTCATGACCATCCAAGTGACATATGATACGCCCTCCAAAAAGCTGGAGAAAGCCAAAGAAATATTGAAGGAGGCCGTTGATTCCACGGAAGGGACGTTGCGCGAGGAAGGAAAGGGCAAAGCATTAGTCTGGTTCGCCAATTTCAGCGCCCACTCATTGGATATTAATTTCATCTATTGGGTGCAGGACGAGAAACGCCTCCTCGACATCTGGGATGAAGTGAACATGAAGATCAAGAACGGCTTCGAGAAAACCAAGATCGAATTCGCCTATCCCACGCAAACGCTGTTCCTCCAAAAGAATAAATAAGGCTGGGAATGTGGGTTGGGATAGCTATGGCAAACAAGGGTAAAATCTGTTCCTGCGTCAATTACGGGAAAAGAAATAAAAGAAATTATACATGGCAACCACTCTGAAGACAAAAACGATGAACAAAGAAAATTGGGCGCGTCGGCAAAAAATAAGAGTGAAATTAATGAATGAATGGATTCGTTCCAAGAAAAAAACCTTTACCGAATTGTTAGAACACCATTTTTTGGATCGCCGTTCGGCGGCCGCGAATTACGCATTGCGACGAATGGGCATCTTCGGGGCTAATCGACGCCAAATCATGGGTTGGATTAAACAGATGGCCCATGCCACAATCATGATGAATAAGGTCTCCCACAATAGCAGCGAATATAATATATGGAAGGATAATCGCCGCCTGTATGAAAGAAGAATCAATGAGTTGTTTGGAAGCGAAAGCGATAATGAAACTTTTAAGGAATATTTCAAATATTTCCTCGAACACACAAATATTAAATGAATCGCTTCTTTTTGGAGGAACCCCGTTTCGCTTTCCCCCGTTTTCCCTCTCTGGAAATATCTTTTTCCGCGTGCAGCTCTTTCATGGGATTGGCGAATAGCCCATAGAAAATAATGGCGAGCAAGAGGATGATGCTCGCCCACTCCCTTCCCGTTTCAGTGAAATAAATCACGAGCCCCACCACGGCCACCGCCACCACCGCCCAAAACCATCCACTCATTCAATTCTGATGGCGGGGGCCGAAAATATAAGGGTGCGGGCCAATGGAAGGGAAGGGCGCAGCAAACAGAAGACGGGGGGTGGACCCCAATCTATTATAAAGACCAAACCGTATTTAGGAGCGTTTTCCATGCCCAATACCCACGATATTGCCATTCTTATCCCGGCCCGGAACGAGGCCAGGAACCTCCCCGCCACCATCGAAGCGGTGTCCCAGTCCGACCCCGTCAAAGGCTATGGGATGGACATTACTGTCTGCGCCAATGCGTGTACGGATGCCACCCCCAAGGTGTTGGAGCGCCTGAAAACCCGCCACCAGAATCTGACCACCATCCACGAATGGGTGCCTGGAAAGCCGCACGCGCTGAACGCCCTACTCGCCCACACCGAAGATACCAAATCCATGGGAAGCGAGGACGTAGTTGTATTCCTGGATGCGGATGCCCAGGTTCAAAAGGAGACCATTTCCCAATTAGCTAATTCCCTCCAACGCAATCGCCGATTGAAGGGAGTGAGCGCCAATGATATCCCCCAAGCCCCTTTGTCCGAAAGTGTGATGGCCCACCTCCTCTTCGGGATGAGTGAGGTTTCCATTTCTTCCATCGCCATGCAGGACCGAAAATCATCCTGCACCGCAGTCCGCGCAAGCGCCGTGCGTGGGGTTCGATTTCCAGAGAACATCATTGCAGATGAAGTGTGGCTGGGCATGTATTTGGGGTTTGATTCCGTGGATACGCACCCTCAAGCCATAGTGAAGGTAAAAGCCCCCGCTCACTTTCTTGAATTCGCCACGCGGCGCGTGAAACATGTGATGGGATTATATCAGTTGGAGGAACACTTCAGTTCGGAAGAGCTGCGCGCCAACATCCCTCTTGGAATACACGAGCACCTAAAAGCCTTGGTGATCGAGCCTGAGATCAGGGAGCAGTTCTCCCAATTGGATGCGGTGTATAAGGTAGCGAACATCCTTTCCTTCCCCGTGCATGCCGCCATCAAGACAATAGCATGGGTAGGATACCGTATCATGCCCAAGACGCGATCCTCAACACGCACGCTCATGAAGAATGAGGACGTTTCTCCCGCTTCTACCCTTTCCCCCTCCGCGTGAGAGGAAACCCTTTTCTGGTTCGGTCTTGTTTCTTTTCCATGAGCGGGATTCTCTATCTCCTATACCTGGTCCTCGTCCTTGGGGGGACGCTGGCCATGATTAAGATAATGAGCATTCGTTTCTCCCCCCGGAAAGCGTGGAGTGCCGTGAATGCTATTGGAATAGTGGCGCTTCTCTTTATCGCGTGGGATACCCTGGCGGTGGCGCGGGGGCATTGGACATTCGGTCCTGAACACCTCATGGGTCTTTTTATCGGCAACCAGCCCATCGAAGAAATACTATTCTTTTTCATCATCCCCTTCTTCGGATTGGGGGTTTGGGAATGGGTAGGTCAAAAGAATGGAGGGGCCTGATGGAATACACCATTTGGGTTTCCCTGGCCCTGTTCGGGGTGTGGATGTTAGACCTGATCCTGGAAACGAAAGTCATTCGACCCACGCGCCGGTTGGTTTTCACCACTGGAATATTCCTCGTATTCCAGCTCGTATTCGACAACCTGTTTACTTCCCAGGGGATATGGAGGTTTAATCCAAACGCAGTATTGGGAATATACCTTCCCATCATCCCCCTCGAGAACCTCCTGTTCGGCACCGCCTTGTTGTGGAGCACTCTTATTTTATACACGCAATTCCAGAAGATGCAATATGACCCGCATCCCCCCAAAGAAGCGCCCGCTACTTTCCCGGATCAGACGGTCTTCCCATTTCCAAAAAAAAGCATTGTATCGCGAACGACTGAGAACCATTTCCGAGGAAATACTTGAGATAAAAAAGAGATTGAAACACCTGCAACAGCAGACCATCCGATCACCCCGGACAGAAATGGATCTATTGGTCAGGTTACGCGATTATCACCAAAAGCTGTTGCACTATCGCTTGCTCCGGAAGGAAGGGTTAAATGTGGTCGGGCGGGCATTGAATGATCCCATCGCCTTTTTCCGCGTGCAGCGCATGCGCGCCAAACGGATTATCAAGCGTTGGTGGGGAAAACGAGTGGTTTCGCTGGAAGAGTACGCCGATGCCCAGCATGAACTCATGGAACTGGAATTCTTGGAACGGATGGAACAGATTGGGGGACATTGGTCGCTCACACGACTCGAGAAAAAGAGGTTATTGGAACTGCAAGGCATAAAGCCGCATTTGGAAAAGGCCATGGCCAAATATCAAAGGAGAAAAGGGGATGAAAACGTTCATCAATGACCTTCGGTCTCCTGCAGGAGGCGTTCACACGTGCGGGCCGAAATAAGAACCATGGGCATCCCACTTCCTGGATGGGTGCTGGCGCCCACGAAATAGAGGTTTTCCACCTCCTCGCTTTTTTGGGAGGGCCGGAAAACACTGCTCTGGAGGAATAGCGGGGCTAATCCGAATGTCGAGCCGAAGTGCATGCCTCCTAATTTTTCCCAATCATCTGGGGTGAAGATTTCAATCATCTCGATGTTCTTACGGAGGTCCGTCAACCCGCTGGCCTCCAATCTTTCCAGTACGCGCTGGGTGAAAACCTCTTTCTCGCTTTTCCAATCCACTCCTCCATCTTTTTTGAGATGGGGAACAGGAACCAAGACATTCAGTAAGTGTTTCCCCCGTGGGGCCGTTTTGGGATGGGTGCGTGTTGGAACATTCACGTAGAAACTGGGTTGGGTGGGCAGGATTTTTTCATCGAAAATCTCCCTGAAATTCATTAGAAAATCCGGGGAGAAGAACACATTGTGGTGCAGGAGTTGCGGATAATCTTTCTTCACTCCCAGGTGGAGCATGAAGGCCGAACAGCCATAGGTTAGGGAGTCTATCTTCTTGTCGGGGTAGTAGGTTGTCCGGTTTTCACGGGGAATCAACCGTGCATACGTCGCGGGCAGGTCAAGATTGCTGATGAGGGTATCTGTGGTTATGGTTTTCCCATTCTTCAATACGATACCTCTGGCCCCCTTCTCTTCTACCATTATTCGTTCCACGGGGCACGAATAGTGGATTACCACCCCCAACTCGCGGGCCAACGTTTCAATCCCCCTCATGATGGTTGGCATCCCCCCAGACGGGTACCATACTCCCTCCATCATCTCGATGAAAGGAATCATGGAATAGGTTCCCGGGGTGCGCAAGGGGCTCTCCCCCACGTACATACTTTGAAAAGAGAAGGCTAATCGTATCTTTTCATCCGGAAAAAAACTTCCGGCGTGTTCCCACATGGAGGTGAATCCATCGGCCCCCAGCATCTTTCCCCATTCTCCCGATAAAACCAATGCTTTCACCGTTGAATGATTTCGGTCGATGAAGGCAGGGTAGATGGTGTCATATTTTTGTTGCTCATACGCGAGAAAATCCAATACCCCCTGCCACGACCCGGAGGATACGCGCTCAAACTCTTTTTTGGCATGGGGAAGACGGCTGGACATATCCAAAGATGTTCCATCCCAATAGTGAATCCGGAGATAGGGATGGAGATTTTCAAACTGGAAATAGTTTTCCATGCGTCGCCCGCAGTACGAGAAGAGTTCCTCGAATTCTCCCGGCATCAGTACAAACGTGGGCCCCCGGTCGATGGTATATCCCTTTTTGGTGAAAGAAGATAGTCTCCCTCCCGGAAATGGATTTTTCTCGAACACGTGAACGTTTTTACCGCGTGAGGCGAGGCGGCAGGCGAGCGCCAACCCTCCCAACCCCGCCCCGATGATGGCAAATGAAACGTGAGAAGGAATTATTTTTTTCACGGGGCGCGGGGGCATACGCGATAGGAATGAATTATCCTTCTTTTAAGGGTGTCCGGGGAGGATGGTTTTTTGCTCCTGACATATTTGGCGCATGCGCGAATCCGACACCCGAACACGGGAGGAAAACACATCGTATCCTCGCTGTTCAATTTCATCCAAAATCCCTTCGTATAGCGCGCCGCAAAGGAAAGTTCCCATGCGTGCGTGACGAGGAATGGAATACTTGGCCTCGCGCGCGGGCACATAAAATGAGCGGGCCCGGGCCACCTGGAAACGCATGAGTTCCTGGAATGCTGGAGTGATTTTCCCGGCGGCCAACTCCTCCTCCGTGTATCCGAACGATTTAATATCTTCGTGGGGTAAATACACGCGCCCTATTTCAAAATCCTCTTGGATGTCCCGGAGGATATTAGTGAGCTGCATCCCAATGCCTAAAGCGACCGCGGCGGACATACTCGCTAGCGGCGCGCCCACCAATCGAGCCATCATCCGTCCGGGGATGCCTCCCGCGGCGGCGCAATAGTGGTGTAATGATTCAAATGTCGCATAGCGATGACACGTCAAATCCCTCCGCAATCCCTCGATGAGGGCGAATCCGTCGGTCTGGGGAATCCAATATTCCCGGCAGGTATTCACGAATGCGGATAGGATGGGGTGAGACGCGGAATTATTTTCCCATCCGTGGTGCAAATCCTTTTCCCATTCCTGCAATTTATTTTTTTTGCTCGATGGATCCATTTTTCCATCGACAATATCATCGGTGGCCCGGCAGAAAAGGTGTACAGCGGTAGCGGCTCGTCGGATGTCTAAAGGGAAACTCTCGGCAGCGATTGCGAAGCTCGATAGGGATTCAGTGAGAGGAACGGATTGGGGGGAAGTAATAGAATACATCTGCCGCCGCATGGTCAGAAAACAGATTCAACCCTTATAAGGGAATGACGTTATCCCCACTTGAATGAAGGATTATCCAACAAAAAGGTTGGCGTCTATTCGCATGCGCGCTCACCACCCATAATGCGCCGCTCGGGAATATCCGAAGGCGAGGAATGCGTCCACGATCCCTTTTTGGTAGAGGTCGTAGTTGCGGGTGAGGACGTGATATCCCACTTTGGCTTTGTCCAGGGTGGAGAGGTCTGAGAGCTCAGCGGGCATGAGTCGCCCGATGCGATTCAGTTCGGCGTCAGTGAAATTGTACAAGGCTTTTTTCCCTTGGATAATTCTATCATAAGAGGGAAATTCTGCTTTCCATTTCTTCTCATAGAGGGATAAACCTGCTTTAGTCACATCCCCTTTGGTTAAGGCGTCCTTTGCCACCTCCGCGGCCATCTGACCCGAGACCATTCCCAGTTGGGTGCCTCCTTCGAATAAAGGAGAGGTAAACCCAGCCGCGTCCCCGATGAGGAGTATCCCATCAGCATACGTGTTCTTCACCGGCCCCGAAGAGGGGATGGGCCCTCCGAATGTCTTGACCTTGGCTTTTCCCTCCCATCCCATTTCTTTCACGAATTGGTCCAAATAGATTTTGGCCTTGGGAATATCGTGCGTCACCAACCCCACGTTGGCCCGCCCATCGTTCTTGGGGATCATCCACAGGTAGCCCTCTGGCGCTAGCCGGGGCCACAAGTAAAAATCCAGGTAGCCTTCCTGGGGGATGTCCAGGAGTTCATACTGGATGCCCGTCGTCACCCCGAATCGGGGATTGAGTTGGAGCATCCTGTTTCCCACTCCCGCCGCACCTGAACCATCAATGATCATTTTTGACCTGATTTTTCCCTGGGAAGTATCCACGTCCCATTCCCCAGTTGTTCGTGTCAATCCCGTCACGCGGGTGGATAACGACAAATGGCTCCCCGCGTCCTGGGCCCGCGCGGCCAACCATTTCTCGAAGGCCTGTTTCTCGAGCACGTATCCTTTTTCAGTCAATTTGACTTTGTGGGAGTCTGGGAATATCACTTGCACCCCATTCACGGGGAGGGCGATAACTTCTTTGGGAAATTTGACCCCGCACCTTATTTCGGTCATCTCGCTCAGACATTCCCCGCAATGCACCGGCTCCCCGATCGCCGCATGCTCTTCCACGAGGATGGTTTTCAATCCCCTCCGGGCCGCATGATAGGCAGCATTACCCCCAGCTGGGCCGGCGCCGATGACCAGGACATCGTATACGGATGATGGGTCCATGGAATAGAAAGGAGCGGGAATGATTTAAAAGCGTGCCAAGTCCCCGATAGGGGGGAACGCTTTTCTTTTCCCATAGGAAGAAGACATTCCTTTTTTATCCCTGGGCAGGTGACCGCATCTCGAACATCCGGGCATTAGCCGCCTTCTCTTCCATGAATCCCCAGTTCAGATTTTTCATGAATATCTCGATGTATTCTTTTCGGTTGGTCCCATAGTCCAGGAAATAGGCATGCTCGTACACATCCAATATCAGGACCGCGGAACAATCCCAGATACCTCCTTGGTTGTGGGCGTCGCAGATGTAGTTATGCAGTTTCATGTCCTGCCAATCGAATGCCAGCACCACCCATCCCCGGGCGGCCATCCCCAGGGCTTTGAATTCGGCCTCCCATTTTTCATACGACCCAAAATCCTCTTCGATCATTTTCAACAGGTTTCCACTAGGCCTTCCTCCCTTCCCCCCGAGGGCGGCGAAATAGCCTTCGTGTAATCGCACCCCATTGACGGCGAATCCTTCTTCTATCTTGACGGCGCGCAATTGGGAATAGGTCTGGTTGGCCTTGGTGAGATCAACCGTTTTGAGGGCCTCCCTCAACTCATCCGTCTTCTTCACATAGCCCACATATAGTACGTCGTGGTGTTCCGAGATCTGCTTCTCGGTGAGCCCCTGCAAGCTCTTGTAAGTCAATGGTTTGGGTTCAGTCATGATAGCATCATCCTCCCGATTCTGTTACCTATACGCCATTACTACTAAAAAAAGGGCTCCTTTGTCATTAATTATTTTTCGTCCGGGTAGTAGTCCTCATTTTAATTTCGAATGGTTATCAGGGGCGATGAAGCACGATCGCATACCCGCGCGCTATTTCCTGGAGCACCCCACTCTTTGGGATGAATTCTCCTAGAATAGGGTCCACGAGGGCAAAAGTCTCACCCCATTTGGTGCGGGGAGCACTCGCTTCCAGGAAGGCCTCATCAGTGGGGGTCATTTCCCCTTCCAATTGGTCTGAATTGGCCTCGATGACCCGCAGGCGCACCCACAAGTAAGCTTTTCCCCCTTTTCCTAATGCGCGGGCGATGCGGGGAAGAAGGGAGGGAAGGTTCCCCATCTCATGAAGGGCGCGGAAGCTCAGGATGAGGTCACATTCCAGGGGCAATGGGAGTTCGTGCACGTCTCCCTGTAGAAATTCGTCCGGCGGGTAAAAGGGGGGCAGGAGGTCTACCCCCATCGTGTGGACGCGGTCCCCGAAATGGGTTTTGAGCTCGTGCAGCACCTGCGCGTTCCCACACCCGATGTCGAGCAAGCGTATTCTTTTTTTTTCTTTCAATAAATCCTGGATGATTTGAATGAGAGTTTTGGATTCTCCCATGTTTCGGAGGAAGGTGTCATAGAGCGAGAGCGTGTTGTCCCGCACAATCACGTCCTGCTCATACAATGCCAGGTATTTGGTGGCCTGGGGGGTGGGCATAACTATAACAGCGCGCGCTGCTCGTCCGCGAGCCTTTCCTTGAGCAGGGCGATGGGTTGTCTCCCATTGAACCCAGAGTCTTCATCGTGGAAATAGAGCACTTCGGATTCGTCGTATTGCCAGCAGAGCAATAGGTCCTTTCCCCCCATTTTGGTGTAGAAATCAACCAGCCCTTGAGAGACGTCCTTCACATAGCAACCCATCCGTGTGAGGGTTTCGAGTTCGGCAAAATATTTGAATGACAATTCATGATAACGCTTGTTGATGTTGATGGCCAGTATTTGGGCCTTCAGATCAGGGGAGTACGCGTGCACTTTAACCCCCGTGAGGGCGAGGAGCTCGTCATGAATAGTCATGAGTTTCTCCATGTGGCGTTTCACTTTGGGAAGGATGCGTTCGACTTCCTCAACGGTGAAATAATAACGGGACATGAACAAGTAGCGAAGCCACCGTTTTTATAGATTCTCTATTAAGGCTTCCCTCGGCGCGCGGGCGGCCATCTGTTTATTATAAAAGAAACGGTCCCCCGCCAATTCGATGTCGATGCGTCTTGCAATGAGTTTATCCCGGTGGAAGTTTATCGGGATGCCATCCATTTCGTAAAAAGGCTAGTTATTGCAGCAAGAAACCATCTCATCCCTGCTTTTCATTCGGAATGGTGTCCATAAACCATTTAATCTTCTGCCCCGGGTGTAGGGTGCGCGGGCACTCATCGGCCTTTTCCAACGAGTAGGGCACCGGCAGGTGTTTTTTGATGATGGCCACGCGCGTGGCATCCCCATCCCGCGCATCCACGGCATACTGATGCGCCTTGACGAATGCGGCCGGACTCAAACCCCCTGTTTTCCAAACTTCGGCGGAGGCGTGGCATATCCCGCATAGGGTACATTGATGGGCGTCCCCCAATTGTCTTATTTCATCTGGAGACATTCTGTAGCGGCGAATATCCATTTGTTTTCGAGGGACGAGGTGGGAATTTACTTGAGTTAGTTGGTGGAAGAACTCTTTCTCGTCGCACACTAAATCCTTGATTACCCTCTCCGGGGTCAGGGGGTCGATGCGGATGCTCCCGTTTTGATCGATATGATCCCCTACTTTGATGACGCATCCTAAGACGGGGCGGCCATTCACTCGCATCCCGCAGGAACCACAACTGGCGTGTCCACAGTTTGAGCGAAAGGTCAAACTTCCATCCTGGGTGTGTTTGAGTCGCAGAAGGAGTTCCGCGACACTCTCCCCCTCTTTTGGGGAGATGGCATACTCATGCGTGCGGGGACCGAAATCCATGTGAGGATTATATCGGCTGACCCGCACGAACCAGGTGGAAGGGAATACGTGTTTGGGGATTCTTTTTGGGGGAGATCGATTGGTTTTCCGGGGGTTAATTAGAGGTTTCCTTTTTTTCAATGGGATATTTTTTTTCTTTTGAATATATTTTTTCTGTTTTCGAGGGAAAATAGTTTTCCTCGGAGAGGGTTTGCCTTTTGGAATAAGCGTTGATTTCCGTTTCTTTGTTTTAAGTCGGGCCATATTAGTAATGCCTTCCTTCCGGCGCATAGCCTTTGATCACCACGCTCTTATAGGTTAGCGCCACGCCCTTCCCTTTTTTGGTCGCGAGGGTGTGTTTCAACCATTTGGCATTGTCCCTCCGGGGATAATCGATACGAGTATGCGTGCCTCGGCTCTCGGTGCGGGCGAGGGCGCTGGCCAATATGGCTTCGGAGATGGAAACCAAATGATGAGTCTCGAGAGCCGCGAGGAGATCGGTGTTGTACACAGGGGATTTGTCGTCCACGTGTAATTGTTCAATCTGCGTGCGAATCTTCTCCCAGCCCCGCATCCCCCGGGAGAGAGACGCGTTACTCCGGTAGATCCCGCAGGTTTGGGTCATTAATTGGGACAATTTTTCCTGAACGTCATAGGATTTGAATCCATGGGACGTGGTCAAAAACCGGTTAATCCTTTCCCGCGCGCGTTCCAGGTGGATGGAATCATGGGGCTTGAGTGAAGATTTGCGGGTGCGCACCTGGTGACTCATTCGCAAACCTGCGATGCGGCCGAATACCAGGCTTTCCAGCACCGTGTTTCCTCCCAATCCATTGGCCCCATGCACGCCCGCGCAGGCCGTTTCCCCGGCCGCATACAGATGGGGGAGAATTGTGTTACGGGCATCCGTCACGACGCGGGTTTGCAGGTCGATGGGAATACCCCCCATAGTGAGGTGCGCCGCGGGGGAAACGGGAATATGTTCTTGCGTGCCATCGATATTCAAATGGGTTTTGACCATGTGGATGGTTTCAGGAAGATGCGCTGAAATGGCTTTTTCTCCCATTGGCCGTGCGTCCAATAATACATGATCATTTTGGGGACCCACTCCCCTTTTGCTCATTATTTCCTTGGCAATCGCCCGGGCGATAATATCCCGGGGCGCCCGTTCCAGGGCAGTGGGGGCATACCGCTTCATGAAGCGTTCGCCTTTCGCATTGAGCAGGTGCGCCCCTTCTCCGCAGGCCGCCTCCGGGATAACATATCCTTTTCCATGCATCCCGGTGGGGTGGAATTGGACAAACTCCATGTCTTCCAATGGCAATCCCGCGTTGAAGGCCAATGCGAGCCCATCCCCTGTGCTGGCATTCGTATTTGTGGTGGGAGAAAAAATCCTTCCCGATCCTCCGGTGGCCAGCATCACCGCGCGGGCATGGGCCTCGATGAGTTTCCCTTTTTGAATGTCCAGGAGAATGGCTCCTTGGCAACCATTTTCTTCTACAACCAAACCCACACAAAAATAATCCGTGTACATCGTAGGATGGGTCTTCATGAGTTGATCATGCAAGAGGTGCAGGAGCAGGTGCCCCGTGCGATCCTCCGCGTAATGAGTGCGAGGTTTTTGATGCCCCCCAAGGACGCGTCGGGCCATCTCTCCTTTTTGGGTGCGTGAAAACGCGAGCCCCCAAGAAGATTCCAGTTCCTTCACTCGGGCGGGGGCCTCTTGGCACATTATTTCGATGGCGTCCTGGTCCCCGAGAAAATCGCCCCCATAAACGGTGTCATTGAAATGCTTTTTCCAATCATCCTGTGGCCCCATCGCCGCATTGATACCATCACTTGCGTCCGCTACATGAGCGCGCACCGGGTGGACCTTGGAAACGATTCCCACGTCCATGTTCTGCTGGCGTGCCTCGATCGCCGCCCGTTGTCCGGCGATCCCTGCGCCAATGATGAGGATGTCGTGGGAGATGGAGGGCATATCCTCCCGACTAAAACAGCCCATTTAAGGCTGTTGGGAAACCATTTCCTGATACATGCGGAGCCATTCCCTGGCGATGGCCTCCTGGCTGTAGCGCTTCACCCATTTTTTGGCGTTAGTAACCAGTTTTTTCCGCAGGGGGGGATGTTCCATTATTTTTACCACTTTCTCCGCGGCATCCCGAGCATCCCCATTGGCAAACAATAGTCCCCGCTCGTTTTTCCCCAGAGCCACAGGGATAGCCCGCATGGCGCATCCCACGATGGGAAGGCCGGCGGCCATTGCTTCAAGAATGTACAATCCTTGCGTCTCCATGGGGGAGGGGGCGAGGAGGACATGATTTCGCTTCACCGCGGTCGCCAATGCTTTCCCGGATTTTGGTCCAATGAAATGCACATGTTTCCCTAATCCCAAGTCGAATGCTTTCCGTTTCAGGGATGTCTCGGCCGGTCCAGCCCCAATGAGATTCAGAATAAAAGCGGGATCTTTTTCGCGCAATAGTTTAAGCACCTCGATGGCCACATCGATTCGCTTTTCAAATGAAATTCTTCCGAAATAAACCAGGTTTTTAGTCTTCTTGGGAGGGGTGGCTTTAGTCGAGGCGAATAGATGGTAATCGATGCCATTGCTGAGCACCCGCACCTTTGAAAACCCATGGAAAATCAATTCATCCGCCAACACCTGAGTGGGGGTTGAAATGAGATCGCACCGGCCATAGAAGCGCTGGGTGTAAGTCCAAGTGAGTTGCTTCATGATGGGATTATCCTTGAGGAGGGGGAGGGGCACGTATTCCAGGAACTCAGATACGAGGGTGTGAAATGTCCCGATGACGGGAATCTTGTTTCGTTGGGCGAGTTTGATCCCCTGATCGGCCACAAAAAAAGGGGTGTGGATGTGCACTATTTCCGGATTAAAATCTTTGAATTTTTTTTCGGCCTCGTGGGAAAAAGAATAAGCGATGAGGTAATCTGGATAGGTGGGCAATGGTCGCGCGGGCAACCAAACCACTTCCACGTGTTTAATGGATGGAAATGTTTTCACCTCACCCGCCGGCTTGGGAGCATAGATGAGGAAAGAATGCCCCTGCCGTGAGAGGACACGGACCATGTTGAGGATGCTCGTGGTGACCCCATTGATTTGGGGCCAGAAGGAGTCGGTGAATATGGCGATGCGCATGAGTTGCCTCGTTGAAAATACTTGTCGATTCACCCAAACCTTCCATTAATTTTATGTGATTGAATGGATATCTACCTCGATTAGGAGTTTATATGACCATAATGTTAGTCAATCCCGCACGTCCTCGTATTTCTGCGAGGCTCTTCCGGTGAGGTGGTACCGCACCCCATTGAAGAGGTGGAATCCAACGTAGCGCAGGTATCCCCATTTCTTCACGCGTCGGGCCGAGACGAAATGGTGGAGAAATTGGTCATAGTGCAGATCCCCGTGGTGTCGGGCGCGCTTACCCAGATCCAGGTCCTCGCACGTGATGTAGGCGGTGTTGAATCCCCCGATTTTCTCGAATACTTCCCGGCGGATGGCGATGTTGCTTCCGATGGGGTTGTGCATGCGCAGGAAGCTCATGACCCGCAGGAATTTGGGCATGAAGAAAGTGGAGAGGAATTGTTCCTGTTTGGACACATCGGAATAAAACACGGGGCCGTAGATCATGGAGACGGATGGATTTTTTTGGAATGTCTCACATATCTTCCTGGCCCAATCCCTCGGGGCGCGCGAATCCGCATCGGTGAAAGCGATGATGTTCCCTTCCGCCACCCCCGCGCCGGCCTGGCGCTCATATGCGATGCTGCGATTTTTTTCCACGACCACCTTGTCCGCCAGAGGACGTGCCAATGCTACTGTTTTATCCTCGGAATTCCCGTCCGCCACGATAATTTCATAATTCCCTTGGAAATCCTGGTCGCGCAGGGAATTAAGACAAGTCGCGATGTTCTTCTCCTCATTGAGAGTGCATACGACGATGGAAAGGGCAATGGGTTGAGGAGCAACCATACCTATTGGAAGAGAGCGTGGAAATATTAAAGTGATAGTGAGGGATCAGAAATTGGGCAAACCCAACCTCCTAATCCATCCTTTCGACTCCAAGACAGGTTGAACAGATGAGTTGAAAATTTCAGTGGCCACTAGGCGAATAGCAGTTTGAGGTAGAATCCGGGCGAGATGAAGTTTTTCCGTGCTTCCTCGTTCACGAGCATGCCCGAGATGGTGTCGCGGATCTCTTTGCTCTTGGCGGCCTTCCCTATGACCAGGTTGAGCAGCCATTGGTGGCGGCCCATTTTCTGGAGCATGTAGCTCGTCTGCATCTCGGGCCCAATTTCTTTCCATAATTCATCCGCGTACCATTGCATGAAGGCGGGGGAGAAATCATGGGCTTTATAGGCGCGGTCGATGGCTTCCGCGGCGAATTTTCCGGAGGTCATGGCATTCCCTATGCCTTCTCCCGAAAAAGGGTCGACGAGCGAGGCCGCGTCCCCGATGAGCAGCCATCCTTTTCCATGGAGGGTGCGTCTGAAACTCCCAAAGGGCAATGTCCATCCTTTAATGTCTCCCAACCGTTCCGCGTTCTTGAAGCGTTCCTTGAAAAGCGGGTGTTCCTGGATCACCTTTTCGGTTTCCTGCACGAGGTTAACCCCTTTCTTCTGTCGGTCTGCCCGCACCATGCCCAATCCCACATTGGCCTTCCCATCTTCGAGGGGGAATATCCAGAAATACCCCGGCATCACCGAGTCCACGAAGTGAATTTCGATATTAGGAGTTAGTCCCGCGACGCCTTTGTAATACACCCGTGTCGCCTCGCAGAGGTGCTCGTCGGGTATCTTTTCCACTCCCACCTTTTGAGCGACCACCGAGTACACGCTGTCGGCGCCGATGACGAATGTGGAGTGGAATGCGTGAATTTCCTTCGTGAGAAGATCCATACCCCTCACTCCGATGACGGTCTTTTCATCATCAAAAAGGAGATCAGTTACCTGGAATTGCTCCCTGACCTCAACCCTTTCCCGGGCGTGACGGAAGAGGAAATAGTCAAATTCCATGCGTCGGGCCACATACCCTCGAGGCTTGTTCTTTTCCTCTTCATTCTTGTAGGGCATGGGAATCTCGAGCATTTCCCCTTTAGGAGAGGAGAAGACGAGGCCATATACCTTGGCGTGGTCGATAGTTTCCATTTCTCCATCCAAACCCAGGGCTTTCAGCATTCCCACGCTCTTCCCTGAAACCGCGTCCCCGCAAATCTTGTCGCGCGGATATTTCTGTTTCTCGAGGAGCAATACCTTGTATCCTTTCTCCTGGAGGAACATGGCGGCGCTACTCCCCCCCGGTCCGGCACCCACGACGATGACATCATACTTAGGAGTAGTTGTTTGGGGGGGCAAAACAGGGGGTGATTCCTCCCCCGTTTGAATGGGAGTCAGCGAAGTGATTTGGGAGGGCATATCCCATCATGGGTCGCGAAAAGGGATTTAAACGCGTGGGGTGGCGGCCTTTCCCAAATAGGCCCTTTTCCTTATTTGGCTCTAATCTCATGCACTTTGGCATTCATGAGCAGTTCCAGCTCTTTGAGTTGTTGCTGTTGGGCCATATTGGTGACGAATGTCACGGCAATCCCTTTCCGTCCTTGCCGCGCTGTCCTTCCGATGCGGTGGATGTAAGTCTCATATTCCTCTGGAAAGTCAAAGTTAATCACATGGGAGATGTCCTCGACATGGATGCCCCGCGACGCCACATTCGTGGCGAGGAGGAGGGGAAATTTCCCTTCTTTGAAGTCTCGTAAATTGCGTTCGCGCTGGGCTTGGGTCATATCCCCATGTATTTTTGCCACGGGAAAGCGGCGGCGTTCTAATTGGTGGGCGAGCCAGTCCACCGTGCGCTTGGTCGAGCAGAAAATGATCCCCCGAGTCACGTCGAATTGGTGCACCAACCCCAGAAGGGTGGAAACGCGTTGCTTGGGATCCACATTCACGAAGTATTGGATGATGTTTTCTACAGTAAGAGTGTCCTGGCTGAGGTTCACTTCAAGAAAATCCCGCATGTGCTTGCGCGCCAGCTTTTTGATACCGGAAGGCATGGTCGCGGAGAAGAGGAGTGTCTGTCGTTCTTTGGGGGCGTAGGAGAGGATGGTTTCGATGTCATCCACGAATCCCATGTCGAGCATCTTGTCTGCCTCGTCCAGAACGACGACGCGCAGGCGGGAGAGATTGAGCACTTTCTGCCGGAGGAAATCCATTATTCTTCCAGGAGTTCCGACGACAATGTGGGCGCCCCGCTTGAGTTCGGTGATTTGCGCATTCATATTGGCGCCACCGAAAACAGCGACGACATGCGCGGGGGTATGTTTCCCTATCTTCTGGATCTCGTGCTTCACTTGCAGGGCGAGTTCGCGCGTGGGAACGACGATCAGGGCTTGAGGGGATTTTATTGTTGGATCCACGTGCTGGAGGATAGGGATGCCGAAGGCGGCGGTCTTCCCCGTACCCGTTTTGGCTTGCCCGAGGACATCCTTTCCATCCTGGATGAGGGGAATGGTTTCGTGTTGGATGGGCGTAGGAATAGTATACCCATGTTCATCCAGACTGCGTATTATGTCGGAGGGTATTCCGAAAGCGTGAAAGGTGAGGGGGGGCTCATCGGTCTCCACGAGAATACTTTCATCCAGTGGAGGGGGAGAAATGGGAGATGGAGTTTGGCTCATTTTCTTTTTGATGGGTATTGAGGAAGGAAGCCGCGGGGTTTTGGTCCGGCGGGGGATTGTTTTTTTCCGTTTGGGAGGGGTCATGACTATAATGGGGAGAGAGGGAATTATAAAACCCCAATTCATGTAGAAGCCAACGTGGGTTTTTCTTCTATTTCATGGGTTAGGAAAGCCATGAAGCTCCAGGCCTGGCCCCCCCACCTGCGTCCGCGAGAGCGGGGAAAGGAGGAAGGGTTCCATGTCCTTTCCGACGCCGAATTGCTGGCCATCCTTTTGCGCACCGGGAGGAAAGGGAAGAATGCGGTGGAACTGGCTCATGAGGTTTTGCGGGGATGCGAGGGAGATTTGACCCGTTTGCAGGCGGGGGAAACGGATGACCTCATCCAGAATGGATTGGGAAATGTCCAAGCCATCACCGTGAAGGCCGCGCTCGAGTTAGGCACCCGGATGAACACCCGGCATGAGATACCGCGCTCGCGGGGGGATATGGAGGCATCTATTGCCACCCGTATCCGGGGGTTGGCGCATGAAGTGTTCTATGTGATTCCCCTTGACCGAAGGGATAGGGCACTTGGAAACCCGGTGAAGATCAGCGAAGGGACGCGGTATGCGGTGATGGTGGAACCCCGAGATGTGTTGCGGGTGGCGGTGCAGAGGAATGCGGCGCGTCTCGTGCTCATGCATAATCATCCTTCCCAGGATGCCTCCCCTTCGGCGCAGGACTTGTTGCTCACCAAACAAATTTTGGAAGGATGCGCATGGATTGATGTGGAGTTGGCGGACCACCTCATCGTGACGCGTGAAGAATTATTCAGGATGCGGGAGGAAGGGCTGTTCTAATTTCCTTCCGTCGTCAGAACAGGATAAACCTGCGTGGCCTCGCGTTTGAACGTGACAGATGGGCGCAGGAAACCATGCGTCCCCAAATGGGTTTCACTCCACGCGGGCACTTCAATATACACCCCTAACCCGCTTTCGGTGTCGCAGGCCTTGCTCGTGGATATGGGCACGGTGTGAATACTCACGTCATAGGGGAGTATGCCTTGCGTGGCCAACCATTCAATCATGCGTTCCTTTACCCCTGCTTCATTCCCCTGCGTCAAATCTGGACTCCCCCAAGGAGGAGTGGCGCAGAATTTGGTGGGATAGAATAAGGGGATGGGGGCGGTGTTGGATTGGGAGGTGAACATCACGAGCTGTTCCTCTCCCGCGCGGACGAACATCCTGTCTTCGAGGAGGCGCATGCTTTCCGCGTCCGCGATCCCCAATCCATACACCTTGTTGGAGCGGACGGTACACTTGTTATCGAGGTTGAATCCATTGATGAAGGCCATTTCTTTGACGGTGATGCCATCTTCCTCCAACCATTCTTTCATGAGTTGCATATCCCTTTCGGGGGAGATAACCGGCTGCTTGGGAACCTTCCACGGGTTGGCGTAGCATTGGAAGGGCATGAACACATACCACTCGAGCAACTCATACGAGGGAGGAGAATGGAGCTCTGGGATGCTTCCGATGAGGGTGAATCCCAGTGTTTCGGCCGCCGCTTGTTGGGATGGAGGAAGAATGATATGATAAGTTGCGCCACTCCCACATGTGCACGCGGCGCAGGCCACAAACCCTTGAGGAGGCGGAACATACCGGGTGTTTTCTGGGGTGAGGGTGTTATCCTCCAACCATTGGGTAAAGGCCGCGCGGTCAGCTTCCGCATTAAGGGGCTGCTCGGGGTCTTGCCAGGGGTTGGTGTGGCATTGTTTCAGGTCATAGCGCAGGAGCGAATACCCTTCCGTGAGAATGGTAGCAGTTATTGAGTTGGAGTAGGCCGTTCGAAGAGAGGTGCACCCTCCCTGGGATAACGGTTGGGTTGAGTCGCACCCGATGCCATAGGGAATAGTCCCCCGATATTCTCCACTCATTTGGATGGTGCCCTCGAATGCGATGCGCGTCTGGGGCGCCAATGAGGATGGAAGGCCTTCCCAAACACACGTGTTAGGGATAATGGGGGTGGTGCCTTCCAATGCCATCCGCTCCCAGATGAAATTATTGCAACCGCCATAGAAAATGGATTGGTCGGTGGGGTTGTAGAAAAATATTCGGTAAGACACAGCATTGGTTCCAGTTGGAGTAGTATCGTCACGTAGTGAACTCACAATATGCGCAAAGGGTTCATTCATGGGGACAAACCCCGCGGCTTCTAATGGGCCGCGGTTCATCGCATCGGGAGCATGCACGAGTAAATAGTCTCCCCGCGGGCAATTGAGCGCCGCGCATACCGCGACATCCCGCGCGAGGAAAAATGCGTCGTCGTATGAAATGGTTTGGGTGGACAGCCACTCCCTCGCGCGATTGATTTCGGTGGGATCCGCGAGGTAGGGGAGGTCCGCCACCTGCCAGGGATTGGTGTTCGACTGAATGGGAGCATAAAACCACCATTCCCCGGGGGGAATAGGAGAGGGTTGTCCGTTCCCGGGAGGAAGACCATTGTCATTTCCATTGGAGGGGGTTTGGACACATCCCGCAAGGACGAGGAAGAGCAATATGGCGAGGATGGAGAGGTATCGCATGCCCTTTGTAAGAGGGTGGAGTTTTTTAATCCATTTTAATGGTTCGCCATCGGCTTTTCTATTTTTTAGGGTCGGGCATCCGGGGCAGGGCTTCAGGGTGAATGACCCGGGCGGCGGCGCGGAGAATGGATTTGAATGTGCGGAATTTGACGCGGGCGTAGGCCGCTTCCAATGTCACCCATTCGATGGCGTCGTGTTCGTGGGAGATTATGGCCTCTCCTTCCTTGCTTTCAGCGAGAAAAAATATGACCTCTCGCGGGATGGCCTTTCCGGCGCGGTACATCGTATACCTATTTACGTGCCGGAATCCTGGGAGGAAACGAATATTTTTCAACCCCGTTTCTTCGAATACCTCGCGTCGCGCGGTCTGCTCTTCATTCTCTCCCCGTTCCATCCGTCCTTGGGGGGATCCCCAATTGTGGGAATAGGTTGAGCGCAGCAGCAACACCTTTTTCCCCCGGAACACAATGGCTCCGCAGGATTTCCCGGGGTGGGGTTCGCGGGGGGCAGAGGGTTTCATCCGACACTCCTGAAGGAATCCCGAACCATAAATAATGGGACGGGTGGGGGAGGGGTATAAGGATGACATAAACGGGGAGTTTATAAAGTAAAACCGGGTGCCTTCGGCATGGGAGAATGGGGGTATGGTATATGATTCATTTCGTGGAGGCTGTCAAACGGCCATTGAAGACTAATCCAGTGACCGTGATGCTGGGGGTTTTGTTCTCTACTTTTATTCCCCTCCAGGCATTCGTGCATGGATTGGGTATTGAAGCGGCACGGCGGACCTTGCGCAGCCAGGACACCATGCCCCATTTCGATGATTTCGTAGACGCCTTCCTTACAGGGCTAATGGTGTTCGTGGTCACCGTCCTCTATTTCCTCCCCGCCATGCTACTCTTGGTGGGTGGGATTGCGGTATCTTTTCCTTTTCTCGTGAGCATCGTCTCGCAGATATTATTGTATCCGTTTGCGTCCCTCCAGAGTTTGATGACATTGCTCCTCGGGAGCCCAGTGGTGGGGGGCCTCGTGGTTCTTCTCGGATTCCTGGCCGCCATCATGCTCCCGGTGGGATTGCAATTTTTTGCTCATGACAAGCGCGTGGGGAGCGCGTTCCAATTCTCCAAGATTCTACCGGTTATCGTGAGCCCGCACTATTGGATCACCTGGCTCCTCATGGCCGCCTATGGATTGGTGCTGTTGGGATTAGTGACTATTCTCTCTGCCCCCGGTTTCAGTATCATCTCCCTAATCCTGGCAGGCATCGCCTGGTACATGTGGTGGATGACCTGGTACACCATGATGGGGGAATCCGTCAGGGAAGCGGAAGGGTGGCATGCCCGTTCTCGTGCGACGCATACAACAAGTTTCAAGCGAAAGTTTAAGCGAAAACGATAAATAGGGTAAAATTGGGCGGAGAGCCCCTCCGCCTTTTCCCAAAAAATAGGAATTTTATTCGTCCGATGCCGCCGCTTCGGTGGCTTCTGGCGCTGGTTCGTCATTGGTTTCGATGACTTCCCCAAAGCTCACCTTTCCCCGCACCGCGGTGACGCGCACCTTAACGTGCTGTCCTTGCTGGGTGTTGGGAACCACGATGACGAATCCTTGGACCTTGGCGATGCCATCCCCTTTCTCGCCGATGCCTTCGATGACCACATCATAGATGTCGCCTTCTTTCACGGGGACCGGGCCGAAGTTCCGGCGGGGTCGATCGAAATCCATTCCATTCTCTTCATCCATATTGACTGACCTCCAATGGCAAGAAAGGGTTTTGCACAAAACCCCCGAAAAGGGTGATCCAATTGATAGGGGCGCGGGGGAAAGGGGTGGGTAAACAGAAGAAGGCTAATGCGGGCATGTGAATCCATTCAGGGAGGGAATTATACCTATACGCCCCCCCGAGGCTTATAAAACCGCGCCGTTCCTCATGCCGGCTGGAACCGTTTCTTAGGTTTGGGAGGCTCGGGCACGGGCTTGGATGGGGAGATGATGAACAAATACACCCCGATGCTCACCAGGAGGACGAGTAATGAGATACCCCACCCCACCCAGGGATTGGGGTGCACCACTTGGAGAGTGGCACTCTGGCACCCGGCTGATAACGTGGGGTTAGAGGCGGAGGTGAGCGTGCATCCCAGTTCATACGTGCCGGCTTCTGAGAAGGTGACGGTGAACACCCGGGTTTCCGCCCGCGCGGGGTGGAGGAGGGGAATGATGAGGGTTTCCGGGGCGATGCGTTCTCCCGGGGTAATGGTAAAAATGGCCCGCACGTCCTCCACCGGATCTAACCCATCATTTTGAACAATCCATTCCAATTGAATGGGCTGGCCGGTCTCGATTTGATTCTGGGGGACGAGAAAGGCGCCCTTCACATTGAAGATGGGCGCATCCACATCCAGATAGGCGCGGGTGGATTCCAGTACCTTCTCTTCCCCGAAGATGGTGGTAAAAGTGAGCACGGCCGGGGGCAAAAGGATTTGGACGGGGCGCAGGGGTTTGATGGAGTAAGTAATTACTTTCGTCTCCCCGGGGTAAATCCTTTCCGTGAACCCGGTTTCCCCCTTCACCAGAGGGATGTAATCCAGGGGGTATTTCCGGTAATCCACTTTCACGTCCCCGGGAAGGGTGCCACTGTTGTGTACCTTCACGCTGACCTGGATCTCTTTCCCCAAAATAGGATTGGTGCCCGCAATATAGGTCTCGAAGTCCCCGTTCTGGTCGAAGCGGGGCATCTGATATCGGCCAATGGTGCCGGTCTCTGAAACCAAAATGGTTTGCGTCACCGCGGAAGGGTTCGCGCAGAGGCGAATAGAGATAGTGCTGGTTTGCTCGGAGGCAGGGATAATGACATGATGGGCCGCTCCCCCTTCTACATCGGTGGAAATAATAGTGGCAAAAGGGGTATAATCCTCATTCAGGAATAGGGTGATGTTGGCATCCGGATCGAATGCCGGGTTGAATGTGGGGTGGAGAGTGATGATGGTGTAGTTCCCGTCCCCGAATCCGGGGAAGGGAGCAAATGAGAACGAGGCGCATTGGGAGGTATCGTCAGTGGTTACCCCGGGGAAACCATACGCGGCCAATGGTTCTTCGGCTAGCGTGAGCGCATAGCCCGAACCGCTAATGCTCATAATGAGCAGGATGATTCCCAATCCCCACTTAGGCAAAACGTCCCCCCTGCCGGCGCGTTAATTTATTCCATATGGTAGTGCGGACGACCTTTTTAGGGGTATGGGTTTGGACAATGATAATTTTCTTGGGGGAATAGTTTTTTCGCACACGCATGAGGCAATAACCATTCTCCTCAGCCATGACATTATCATATATTTTGACTTCAGAGTAGCCCCTGGAACGCAGCCTTTTTTCCAATACTTTTGAATCGCACCTCAGCACGATGACCAAATCTACTGGGATATTCATTTCGCAGGCCACGTGCCCTTCGATGATGAGATTTTTTTCTGTTTCCCCGATCAAGTGAATAAGGGCGTCCGCGTACGCCTGGAGGTTCACCTCGAATTCTTTTGTGAGGGCATTCATCTTCCCTAATTCCATTCGTCTCGTGAACGTTTTTTCTGATATGACTTTGGCGTTAAGTTTTTTTCCAAGAAAAGCGGCGTGCGTGGTTTTGCCGGTGCCAGGCGTGCCCGTGATGAGGAGGATAAATGGAGACCTGGTCCGGGGAGGGCGGACCATTTTTCGTACCATAATGATATCCCCTCAAGCGGATCCTTGATAAGGATGCGGGTTGGTTAACGCAGGCGAGGACTTGGTAGAAAGGTTTTTTCACGGGAGTGAACTCGTGTCGACATAAAAAAAGAAGGAGGCGGCCTTCAGGGGGAAGAGACCGCCACCCTTGTAGGGAAGTTATCCCATTTTTCCAGTATGGAAAAACTGGGAAGCGTGAGAGGGTGGGCCGGCGCGCCGATAGGTGGGGTGAACTACCGGGCGCCCATGTCGCCCAACCCGTTTTGCCCATGCGATGGCATGATCTGCCACCAATTGCCCTTGCCGTTCGAGGAGGGTCTCGCTCGGTGTGAGAGTAGAGTGGATGTCATCCGTGGCCTTTCTATTCCTTTGGGGGGGTTTGGGATGCATACTCACACTCCGCCCAGCATATCCCATCGGACTATAAATACTTATCGGAAAAAGAAGGGTAACCCGGGTTTTTTTTCGACTTTGGAGTTTTATCATAACTGAAAAAGGAAAATAGAGGGTAATATGACCCCCGATTCTTGTGTATAATCAAAAAATGGGGAAAAAAAGTTTTGGAATCTCCTTTTGGATAGTGAAAGGCTAAAATAGTCACTATGTAGAATTGACCTAAATACAAAAAGAGTTTGGTTTTATTTGAAATAGGTTATGTAAATAAGTCTTTTTGGCCCAAGAATACCCCGTAATAACAGAAAAAGTAATCGTTAATTAGCGCAGGCGGATAGTGTCCAAATTACGAATGGCCGTGGAGGAAATCCCATATTTCTGGGAGATGAATTTGGCGAAAGCGACTGTTTTGATCTTGTTTCCATGGTCAACGATGATACGCTTGGGTTTGGGATTGAGATTCCGGATGTAGTTTTCCAGTTGTCTTCGATCGCTGTGCCCTGAATATCCATCAAGGCTCTCCACGCGCATCCTGATTTGGAGCTCCTTAGTCTTCCCTTTCTCATCCGTAATGGGAATGGTGCGGATGCCCTGCTGGATCTTGCTTCCTAAACTCCCCATCCCTTGATACCCAGTGAAGGTGAGGGCGTTTTTTTCATCCTCAGCCATACGATGGAAATAGTCCAAACTCGCCCCCCCATTGAGCATCCCCGAGGAGGCCAGGATGATGGCGTTTCCTTTCGCCAATATCTCATCCCGCTCCTTGAAGGTGGCGTTGGCGAATAAGGGACTGGTGAAGGGCGAATCATTCGTTAATATTCGGCGCTGGATGTTCTGGCGAAGGTATTCCGGGTACGCGGTGTGGATGGCACTGGCTTCTTTAGTGAGTCCATCCACGTACACCTTGGCCTCCGGAAGTAACCCTTTTCGATAAAAGTCTTCGATGACCAGCATGACCTCCTGTCCCCGCCCCACGGCAAATACCGGGATGAGCATGTTGCCTCCTTTCCCTAATGTTTCCTGGATGAGGCGTAACAGCTTCTTATCCTCGTCCTCCCGGGAGGGTTGGACGTCATTTTCCCCTCCATAGGTGGATTCGAGAATGAGTGTTTCCACGCGCGGATAGTGTAAATCAAGGGTGTCGAAGAGACGCGTATACCCATATTTCATGTCCGCGCTGTACACGAGGTTATGGAGCCCATCCCCCACATGCAGGTGCACGGAGGCCGATCCCAAGATGTGGGCGGCGTTATGGAAGGTCATCCGCATATCAGGGGAAATGTCAGTGACTTCCCGGTAGTCCCGGGTGATGACATGCTTCAATTCCTCCTTCACATCCTTTTCCGTGTAGGGGGGGTCTTTTCCCTCCCTGGCTACCAGGTCAATATAGTCAAATTGGAGCAACCCCATGATATCCCGCGTGGGCTCGGTGCAGTACACCGGTCCCCGGTACCCCATGCGGAACAGATAAGGCAAAAACCCCTGATGGTCCATGTGCGCATGGGAAATAATGACCGCATCCAATTCAGTGAGAGGGAAATAAAGGGCGTCCAGGTAGGGATAAGGATCGCCCCCCTGGGAAGGGTTGATGCCGCAGTCGATGAGCACTTTAGTGATGGGAGTGTCCACGAGCATGCAGCTCCGGCCTATTTCCCTGAATGCCCCTAACCCGGTGAGCCGGACCCAATCATGTTTGGATGAGGTATCGCGGTAGATGCGTTTGGCCGTCTCTTGGAGAATTTTCTTTCGTTCGGCGGCGTGCTTGTGTAAATGATATCGAATCCCCGTGAGGAATTCGGAGTCCGAGGAGGGAGCGCGGATAATTTTGGGGGTCCACCCCGTCTGGAGGATGATGCGCTTGCTGGTTTCCCCCCCTTTTCCAATCACAAGCCCCGGTTTGTCGGCTTCGATGACCACTTGATGAAAAGGATCCACGAAGGTGATGTTTTTGACTCCGGCTTCGACAGGTACTAACCCCTGGATGGCGCGTTTAGCGTCAGTAGGATCCTGCAAGAGGCTTTTGTCAGAGCGAATGGTAATTTTCTTCTTCAGCTCGAAAGCGATCTTGGCCACGAAATTGGTGGTGCCCCCGAAGAAGGCTTCCGGTTTTTTGGTGTAGAGAATGATTTCTGGCCCTTCAAAATCAATAGAGGTAACCTGGCAGGTCTTGGGCAGGGCATCCTTGATGTGCTTCTCGATGGTTTTCATGTCCATGTTTAATCGTCCTAGTTGCGGCTATTTTTTGCGGCTATTTTATGTGGCTATTTTTTATTTTCCCGTATTTCCGGTGGAGGGGGAATAGGAGGTATGGGATAAGCGTGAGAATGGGTTTTGGGTTGAATCAAGGGTAGAAGTGTTGTTTATTGGTAAGAGGCGATGATCTTGTCCACATCCTTTCGGTCCAGTTCCTGAATTCCTTTGGTGTCAATGACCATGACGGAGATACTATTCCCCCCGGACATGACATCGCGTTTCTTGCTCGCCATAACCGCCTGAACGGCCAATTTGATGGCATCCTCTTTCTTGAGGGTACTCTTGTACTGCGTGTCAAAAACGCCTATGGCGAATTCGCTTCCCGATCCGGTGACGGTGAAATCGTCATATTCGGCCACAGCCCCCACCGCATCCATGGAATAGAGTCGGGGGGATTGGCTGGTAAACCCGCCCATGATGAACTGAACCATGAATGGATAATATCGGTTTCCGTTTAATATATTCGCCACGAACGTGGCCATGGCCTTCGTGGTAATGGGATTTTCCCTTTCTATTTCAAACAGCTTGGCCTGCGATCGCAAATACCTTACGAGTGTTTGGGCGTCTCCCATGCCCCCCGCAATGGTAACCCCTATTTGGTCGGTGAGCTTGAATACTTTTTTGGCTTCCAATTCCCCCGCGAAGAAACCCATTGTGGCTTTCATGTCCGCGGCCAGAACAACGGCATCTTTTACTTTAACACCCACCGTGGTCGTGCCCGTGTGTTTAATGGGCGCCTGGGTCTTTTCCATCATCGCGTTCACGAAAACCATCCCAGAAAAATGAGGAATACACTCATTAAAGAGGCACTTTGTTTAAAAATGGCACGCTTGGTGGGCTGAAATGACTTCTCCCCTTTCTATGGTCAAACATCCACCCCCCCTTTGAGCAAAATCCTTTTCTAAAAAGAGGTCGTTTTTTGATGAAACTTCATCGTAAACACCATTTTTCCGTCAACGCTTTTTCCAACGGAAAAAGGGTTGTTACGATGCCCGCAAAACACCGTTTTGCTTGGTTTCTTAAAAAGTTTCTTTTGATCGAACTTTTTAGGAAAAAGTTCGAATGGAAATAAATAGGAAAACATCTGACCAAATAATCCCATTTTTCTCGGCGGTTCTTGGCGGTGAGGGGCCTCTCTAAAGTCAGGGTTATAGTTTTTGATCGCGTGTGGATTGAAGGTGATAAAATGGAATCCACTTCAACGGTGAAAGAACAAAATGAAAAGACATTTTTTACACTTCCTTCACAAGTCATGAAAAGCTGCAACATCAAACCATTCATGTGTGCGGAAATGAGTTTGAAGGATAAAAGGATTATTTTGTCTTCATTTGAAAAATTGGTTGACTTGAAAGTCAACTTGAAAACAAAGACGCTGGAGATTTTACAAGAATACCGGCGGAGGAATGGATATGCTTCCTTAGATGAAGCAATTACTAACTTTATCGGGGAACATTGGAGTAAGAAAAAAACCAAAACTGTTTACATTTATCCGGAAGGCTTTATTGAAAGTGGATATGAACGAATTGAACAATATCGAAAAGAACAAGACAAAGGCAAACAGTGATGGTATGACCAATGCACTATTTGGTATTGCTTTATATACTTTGAAGGGGGTGGATTAGTATGCTGGTTTCATGGAGCCGCCACGCAAAGTTACGCTTTGCAGAACGGGCACTCCTGTATGGAGTCAACTATGGAGATATTGAATTGGAAATCAAGCGTCAAATAGTAAAAATTGCGGAAGGTAAAAATAAGTTCAAAACAATATTTCCAGTATTGGATGGAAAAATTTTATTAACAGCTGCCAAGATAGAGACTAATGAATATATTCATATACTGACCCTTTGGGAAGCGAGCGAGCACGAGGTAAAGTTATGGAAACAAAAAAAGAAATAGCATGTCATTTATGTGGGGGAAAAGCCTTACTGCGATTTGAAGAATTAGAGTTAGGTGGAGGAAAAGTGGTTATTCGAGAATCACCCTACTATTCCTGCCAAAAATGCAAGGAAGAATTTTCCACAAGCGAGCAGATGCATGAACTGAGTCAGTCGATTAATCAAGCATTTTTCTTTGTCCGACCTATTATTCATGCAGGAAGAAGTTTGGCCGTCACTTTCCCTGCGGATTTGGTGCAATTTTCAAACCTAAAAAAGGGAGAAAAAATCTGTATTATCCCTGAAGGAAAACGGGAATGGCGTGTCCAAATAACCCATTAACCTTTTTGAGGGTAAACATTTCATTCCTATACGAATATTTACTTTTTAAGAGAATGAAACAGAAATACAGCTAAACCAGGGGATATAAACGAATCATGATCCGACGGCCTGAAACGCTTTATTTTTATCAACAACCAGTAATCAATGCATTTGTTGTTGATCCCGAAAAAGCCAGGGAAGAAGTCCGCCAATCCATGCGCAGATTATACTATACTGTCGCCCGAAAGGAAGGATATCTGAAAAAGGGTAACGCCTACTTAGTAAAGCAACTCACGTGAACATCATCAATGCTGCGCGCCATCGTGCATGGTGCCATCGGCGTGCACGTGGGATTCTTGGAAGTCTTTCTTCTCGAACACGGTGTGCACAATCACTTTTTCCACTCCATTCACACTGTCTAATACCAGTTTGGCAAATCCCGGCACGCGGGATTGAACAGTCTGCATCAGTCGGATGGGCAATGTCAATTCGACCTCTTTCCCTTTTCTTTCGACGGAAACCATTTGTCCGGGAAAGGCTTTCTCGCGGAGGGCATCCAGTTGTTCCTTTTCATCGGTATAATGCTTCTCCACCTTGATATCATACGCCACCGCGTGCCCAGCGAAATCCGGGTTGAAGTCCACCCGTACTCGTCCGCCGGAGACACTTTGAACCTTTCCCACCATGTCATTGGCGTTTACAACTGTTCCGGGCGTGGGCGGCACGTTATTTTTCTTGAATTCACTCAAGGGAATCACTTTCACCAATTCGGGGTTGCGGGGTCCGAAGGCCATATCGGGTTCGAGTTCAACGTGGCGTTCTTCCCCTACTTTCATGCTTTCAATTTCTTTCTCCAATCCGGGAAGAACCTCTTGATAGCCCGCAATGACCACGATGGGTGCATACTTCCGCGTGGGAGCAAAAACCCCTTCCTTCTGCGCCACTTCCGCGTGGGTGGTGTCGAATACCTTGCCGGTGACTTTATCTCGACCGGTGAATGAGATGGCGATGATGTCCCCTTTCTGCATGAGATTAAACCCTCGTTTCAGATATAGTGAACCGCCCCCAAAGGCTTTTATGGATGAGTGCGCGTGCCTTTTCCTTGGTTGTCCGGCCCGTTTTTAACCTTTTTCAGGGTGGTGAGGAAGTACACATGGATCATTCTCCCAACCAAACCGAAAAAACAACCCTTCCTGAGGACACGTCCAAAGGTACCCATTCAACCCTCCCACCCATTGAACCACCAACTGCTTCACCCGCTCCTTCTCCCTCCCCCCAGCCGGTTTCATCTCCATCTCCGGTAATGACACATTCCTCATTCAACCGTGCATCACCCAATACCCCTCCCTCAAAGAAACCATCGGCCTTTTCCCCTCCACCCAAAGAAAACGTGGAGTCCTTCTGGAATCCCATGCGCATCGGGGCCGCGGTGATTATCCTGCTCATGCTCCTCTCGGGGGTGGCGGTGTTCATAGGGAGCCAGCAAGTGGCTCCGGGGGATGATAATCCCATCGCGCGTGGCACCACGGTGTACATCGCGGAAGAAGTGGAAGCGGTGGTGCTGCAGACATTTCCATCAATGATTGTCGCGGGCCAGACCAGCGAGCCTGATAAAACTCAATTGGATGCTCCCTTGCAGGTTATTCCGGGGGTCGTCAGTTTAACCTCCCAATACACGCAATCCAACCCCACCACAGGAGAATGGACCTATCGCGCCGATATCGTGTTGACGGCGGATGCGGATAAACAAGCGATTGTGTCCGCGGTGCAGGGTTTGGGATTGTTCAATACGCCCGAAATCTATTTCCAGGCCCTCGTGCGCGTTCCCACCTCCTTGGATACGGTAGACTTGGAAGGCAACCCCCGCAGCCTCACCTTGCCCTCCGCCCAAATCGAAGGATTAGTATCCCCTTTCAGCCAGGTCGGGGATAACATTGCGGGAGGTATTATCATATTCTTCCAGGATGGATCGTTCTTCGGAGCGACGATGGTGGAATCCCAGAATATTACCCGGGCCCCCCAGCCTTTTTTGGCGGAGATAGAAGGAGAGGTCCTCGCCCTCCAGCCCACGTTAAGCGTTACCGGGACGATTGATTACTCCCCTTTGTTCACGCAGGATTATTTGAATAGCGGGTTGCGATCCGTTCCGGGCGTCACTCACGTAGGACAGTTGCTGGCCCCGCAAGTGGATAACCAATTGTTCGTCTCATTCCAGGACGCCAACGCATTAGAGGGGCCCCTTCGTTTGTTCGTTTTGGAGAATGATTTCAAGTATGGGAATCCCCAATTCTTTTCTAATGGATTCACGGTGGAGCTACGCAATGTCACCGTGGCCCAAGCCAAAGAGGAGTGGCGCGAGGCCGTGAACGCGGCCGCCAACGCCACCGTTCCCATGGAGTTTCAGGCCCCCCTTACGTCTTTCCTCATTGATGTGAATACATCTTCGGAAGCTAACATCGGGCAGACGGCTCTGGCATTAGAAATGTATTTTGCGGGGTGGGATGCCAATGTGGACGCACAGGTGTACCAATCCGCGACGCTGGGGGCCCAAGAGGTATTCATTCCCGATTACAATATTACTCTCCCTATTCCCGCGGGAACATTCCCGGGGGTGCTCCTCCCCGGACATGGGGTGGGGGATATGGTGATGGTCGTAGTGAATGGGGTGCTCATTGGCAATGAGATTGTTTTCCTTTCGGGAGTGGAAGACCCGCCCGAAGGGACACAGGTTTAAAAACGGCGATTTAGTCTCCCAGTGGAGAGGTGAACGTATGTTGTTCCAGGACACAGGATTATTGGTCATTTTCATGGGGCAGGTGGTTTCCATCGCCCTCGCCATCGTATTACTATACCGGTTGTCCCAGCGACAGGGGCGATAACCCATGTTTCAGAGTCCCGAGCTCTTCATCGTATTCGTGACGCAAGTACTGGTGATTATCCTCTACTTGTCCGCCCTCGTGCGATACACGCGACTCACGGACACGCGATCAACCCATCGCGCGGCATCCCGTGCGAGCCCAGCCAAACACTCATCGGCCAAGCGCAAGATCAGGAGAAAGTCTCGCGTATAGAGCGAAGAGTGTAACGTTCGTTCTACCGATAGCCGAGATTTGAAAATCATTTTCCTCATTTTATTTAAATAATAAAAAAAATATTTATTCAACAAAAAATATTCTCGTATTTTAGCGAATCATGATTATTCGTCTTTCTTGAGCGATGCGATCGCCGCGGCCATGTCCCCGTCGTGGGCTTCCAGGGCGTCTTTGGCCTGTTCTTGGGATACATTGGCTTGCTGCGCGACCAGCGCAATGTCGTCTTCAGGAATGGGTGGAGCGGATGTGGAACCCCCTTCTTCCGTGTGCGCGTCCCCCGAAATAGTATACGTTTTTTGCCCTTTCATCTCCATGCAGTTCACGCTCGGTTGGTCGAAAACTAGTTTGGTTCCATTATCCAATTCAATAGTCACGCGGGCCGCGGAGAGATCTTCGCTGGTGATGCCCATCTGCCGCATCATGGCTTTCATCTGGGAGGGGTTCACCCCACCCAATCCGGGGAACATGCAGGAGTTGGAACCAAAGGGCATAAAAAAAGGGGCCCTTTTTCCCCAGGATTTATAGGGGTTGGCCCAGGAAATGGAGTATGCCCGTGGACGTGATAGAGAGCTATGCCAAGTTCGAGTCGCGTTTCGGTATGGATCCCTTTTTTGTCGCGGATTCCCCCAAGGGAAGGGCCATCCGGGAGTATTTTGAGCGGAAAGGGGTGTTGCAGGTGGAAACAATGGCCCCTGGATCGTGGCCCAAACTCATCTACCCTTCCGAGGAGAAGATCGCCGCCCGCCTGCGCGAGTTGGAAGGGGAATATGCCAAACAGCGGCGGATCAAAGGGGAATGGGAATGGACGCGTTTCCGCACCCGCTCGCATGGGGTGGTGTCTCATGTGAAGAAAGTAATGGATCCCTTGTATTGGCAGCATGTCACCAAAACAGTGACCGATAAGTCATATCGGGAGGACGCCAAGCTCATTGATTTGCATTCCCATTTAGTGGCGGATGTGAACTACCGGCCCATGATCCGCGCATTCGTACACAACGAGGATTACCGCAAACAATTATCCGAAACCGTGAAAACGAGCATCGTATACCGCGATCATAAAGGGTTGGGGAAACATTCCAAGGACAAACGGGCGTTACAGTTGCAGGTCTCCGAATCCCTTTTGAAAAAGACAGAAGTTCATTTGCGTGAGCTCCGGGACCAGGTGTTCGTTTACCGCCAGCTGTTGTCATGGAGCCGGGAGGGGAAGGAATAAATTAGGGGTTGCTTTTTGACAAATATGAATATTCCCCGTTGCGTCTTGATCGATGAAAAGGCATTCGATCGCATGACCCCTAAACCCCCGATAATAGGGAAACATAGGGGGATAGATGGACACCTGTATGTCATAATCGAAGAACGCCGCCTGATAGAGTTAAACCTGAATGTCGAAGGACCCGTGATTCGATTGCCCAGGGAAGTGGTGGAAAAACTCAAGGATCCAAGGCCCGGAGAACCCTTCCATATTCGCGGCCCAGGAGCGCCTGCAACCATTTTCCATGAACGCCGCCGTCCCAAGCCACCTCAACCCACCCGGCGGCGCATTCGATAGCGGAACCTATGGCGGTTTACCCTTTCCAAATGGTCATATTCTTGACCCGACCCAAGTCGAATGACTCCAAGCAGGAGGTAGTCGTCATGCAGCCCATACAAAAATTCCAAGCCGGCGCCGTTATCGCGAGCGTCTGGAAAAATACGAGCAAAGAAGGGGCGGAATACTTTTCAGTGTCCCTGGACAAGCGCTATAAGGATGCGCAGGGAGATTGGAAATCCTCTTCCTCCTTCAAACCCGCGGATCTTCCCAAGGCCGCGTTACTCATGAACAAGGCTTACGAGTTCATCGTCCTCAAACACGATGCCCCCGTGGAAGCGTGAAGGGATACCCCGGTCTTACCTCCCGGGGCTCCTCCCTAACCCCCCATACATCATTCACCAAGCGCTTTCCCTATTTTGTCTATCATATCACTGGCGTCAGCGTACTCGATGAAAATATTGGATATAATCCGAAGTGAAGAGGAGATTGCATTTCCTTTCCGGTAAAGGCAGATGATTTGAACACCTGAGTGGTCGGCCCATCCTAGTTCGATCCCAAGTCCGGTGGAGGGATATGAAACTTCGGCCAACACATAATGGCAAGTCGGGATAATATCACGAGAGGAAGCAGGCTCCCCATCTCTTTCATGGGGCAGAATAATGTCATGGATTTGATTGAGAGAACTATTACGTAATGGATTATACAATTCGGTCCGAAAATCGAACCCACTCGCGTGCGCCACGTATATTCTCATTTCGATTAATAAGTGAGATATTGTTTTTATATACCCGTTTTGAGCCCTGACAGTAACATTAAAGTATGAAACGCGATTCTTGGGTATGGCTTCCGATTCCTATATCCCTGGAAATTCGTCATCTTCCACGGTCATCTGCACGTTCTGGACCATGGCCAAGCCGGTGGCGGAGAAACTGGATACCAATAAATTTTCAGTCTGCGCCAACCTGTATTCCATGGATGGCATTAACACCATCGCCCGCGCCATTTTGCAAAACCCGCATTGGCGAAATTTGATTTTATTCGGGGCGGATCTAACGCACACTGGGGATATCCTCACCCAATTTTTCGAGAAAGGAATAGAGGAAGATGGAAAAATAGCGGGAACCACCTTCTCTTTCCAGAAAGAGATCCCTCGCGAGGCGCTGAATACCTTGCAGAAAGAAGTGGTGGTGCATGATGCCCGCGGGAAATCATTTGAAGAATTGATCCAATTGGTCAACGGGCTGAAAAACAAACCTCCTTTCGCCGATCCACAAACTTTTCCCGAACCACAACCCCCGGAGATCCAGACGTTCCATTCTGAAAAACAGGGCTTCCTCATCCGCGCTCCCACCATTTCCCATGGGTGGTTGCAGGTGTTGGATATAATCCTTAAATTTGGGGAGGAGAAACCAACCGAATATGGGAACCAGATGAAGGAGTTACTTAATGTCCAATGCATCATCGAGGGGGATGATGAAAACATCCCTGAATTCCTGCCATTTACTCCACGTGATCTCGAGGACTACACCAAAAAAGTGCTCACCCCGGAGGTGCCGCCAAACGTGGCCTACACCTATGGTTCGCGTCTCCACGCGTGGCCGGGAGAACAGCCCATCGATCAAGTCCAGTATATGATCGATTACTTGAAGAAAACCCCCCATACGCGTCGAGCGGTCGCCGTGACATGGCACGTGGGAATAGATATGGTGGATAAGAACCCACCCTGCCTGACGGAGATTATTTGGTCGGTTTCCCATGGAAAATTGCATCAGACCTGTTTGGTTCGGTCCCATGATATGTTCGAGGGATGGCCGCTCAACCTTTTCGGTTGGCGCGAGCTCCAGAAAAGAGTGTCACGGGAAACGGGTATTCCTTTGGGCTCGCTCATCGTGCTGTCCACGAGCGCCCACATTTATGACACCAAATGGGAGGAATCCAAACGCATCCTGCAAAAATACTATCTCCCTTCCGCCTACCGGTTCGACGCGGATCCGAGGGGGAATTTCGTCATCCAGATAGTGGAGGGGGAGGGAGAAAAGGCTATCCAGGTACAGCACTTTACCTTCGACGGTCAAAAAACCCAATTCGTTTTCGAACCATCCAAGAAAGCAGAAAAGCAAGCCCTGGAGGAGTTGTTCACCCGGCTCGCCCATTCCAACCTCGTCTCGCGACAGGACCACGCGTACTATTTGGGGGCCGAGTTGCACAAGGCGATGATAGCCATCCGCTTGGGAAAAGAGTATCACCAGGACAAGGAAATCCTTCTCTGACTCCGGCGGCCCACCTTCCAAATGGTTTAATGGAAGAAGTCCCCTCAATAAAGGCCACCATGATGCATGACATCCCCCTGATCGTGAAAGAAGCCAATGGGTTTGACCAATTCAATCCCATGCAATCCGCGGTGCTCGCGGCGCCGTGGCAGAAGCAATCCCTTCTCGTGGCCTCTCCCACCGCTTCCGGAAAAACCATCATTGCTGAGCTCACCGGATTGGAAAGCATTCTCAACAAAAGGAAAAAAGCCATGTATACCTGTCCCTTGCGTGCGCTCGCCAGCGAGCACCATGCGGATTTGAAGAAAAAATACGCTCAAAAACTAGACATCAAGATGGCCGTTTCCACGGGGGAAATGGATTCCTCTTCCAAATATCTTTCCAACTATGATTTCATTTTTACCACGTATGAAAAATTGGATTCATTGCTCGTGCACCAGGCGGATTGGCTGCAGCAATTAGGGGTGCTCATCATCGACGAGATCCATGAATTGGATTCGGACCGTGGTCCCACGCTCGAAATGGTCATCACCAAGCTCCGAATGATCAACCCATCCTTACAGATAATAGGATTGAGCGCCACCATCCCTAATGCGGACGAGGTCGCGGCCTGGCTGAAAGCGGAGTTGGTTCAATCGAATTACCGGCCGGTTCCCTTGAAGGAAGGGGTGCATTATGACGGAACCATTTTTTTCAAGGGCGATGAAAAGAAATCCCTTTCAAAAGAAGACCCCCTTGAGGGGATCATCGGGGATACGCTCGCACAACGGAAGCAATCACTGGTGTTCGCTAACACGCGGGCGCGCGCGGAAAGCCTGGCGAAGCAAACGGGAGGGTTGGTGGCGCCGTCCTTGTCTCTGGTCGAAAAGAAATCCTTGGATCGAGTGGCGGTGCGCATCGAGAATGCCCTTGAGAGCCCGACCGCGCAGTGCCAAAAACTAGCCTCATTCGTCAGAAGCGGGGTCGCTTTCCACCATGCGGGTTTGGTGCAGCGCCAACGGGAATTAATAGAAGAGCATTTCCGAGGGGGGCTCATCAAGACGATCTGCGCCACTCCCACGTTGGCCGCGGGAGTTAACACTCCGGCCTTCCGCGTCATCATCACCTCGCTCCACCGGTATGATTTCAATGGCCTGAATCCCATTCCCATCCGTGAATACCGCCAGATGAGTGGTCGCGCGGGTCGGCCTAAATATGATGCGGCGGGGGAATCCATTGTTCTCTGCAAATCCGAAGCGGATGCCGAGGAGGTCATGACGCGTTACATCCTGGGAGAAATGGAGCCCATACAATCCCGTTTGGGAAGAGAGCCCGTGCTTCGCATGCATCTCTTAGCGCTCATTGCCAGCCGCTACGTGTCGGATACTCCCACCCTGGATAATTTCTTTTCCCGCACATTGTACGCACACCAGTTCAGGCAGATGGACATGCTGCAGCGCATGCTCCAAGGGCTGGTGAAGGAATTATATGAATTGGGTTTCATCGATGGGGAAGAAAACAGGTTTTGGGCCACACCGTTGGGAAAGCGGGTCGCGGAATTGTATTTGGATCCCCTCTCCGCGAATGCGGTTATTCAGAAGCTCCAGCGAAAGGATTTGGATATTTTCGGTGCCTTGTATACGATGGTCGACACCACCGAATTGCGCCCTTATGTAAACGTGTCCCGCAAGAATGAAGCGGCATTATGGGAGCAATTCCAATCCCGCACGGACGAAATACCTTTGGATGGGGAAGAGGCTTTGTTCACCGACATGCAACTCCTCGAGAAATTCCAGACAACCAAGTTTTTCGAGGCATGGATTAACGAGATGGGGGATCAGGAGATTTTGGATGAATTCAGGCTTCAGCCCGGGATCATCCGAACTAAACTGAGGAATGCGGATTGGGTAATGTATGCCATGGTGGAATTGGCGCCTCTCGTGAAAGCCCAGGGGCATGTGAAAATGCTTTCCAAGCTGCGGAAACGTCTCCTTTCGGGGATCAAAGAGGAATTAATTCTCCTCTGCGAGCTTAGGGGGATAGGAAGGGTTCGCGCGCGGCGCCTGCATAACGCGGGCATCACGAATGTGAGCGATGTCAAAAACGCCCGGGCCGAAGACCTGGCCAAGATTATCGGCCCCGCCCCCGCATTGGGTGTGAAAAAACAGCTTGGGGACACCATTCAAAAAGGCACCCAAAAAACCATCGAATCCGCCATGCGGGAGCAGAAGACGCTGTTCGATTGAAATCCAGATATATTTAAATTAGTCCTCGATATAAATATACCAAATGAGTACTACCATTATCACCCGCGCGGTCGATGAGGACGTGGAAAAGGCTTTCCGCCAATTTGTGGCGCGGAAGTACGGTACCGAAAAGGGAGTATTAAGCAAGGCGACCGAGGATGCCTACAAAAAGCTCATGGAAGAAGACTTAGTAGAGTTTCATCGGCGACGCGCCATCGAAAGGCTTGAAAAAGGGATTAACATTGGGTTCAAAGGATACAAAAGTAGGAGTGAACTCTATGAATCCCGACTCAAAAAACAACTTCCTCGACACTAATATCATTGTTTATGCTTTTGATCCCACCGTATCAGAAAAACATACAGTAGCTAAGCGAATAGTTGAACAAATAACCAAAGGAGAGACAACCGCTTGTATCAGTAATCAAATTTTAGCTGAAATGTCATCCGTATTATTGGGAAAAACAATGGAACATAAAGAGCAGGTCCGACAATTTGTTGAATCTATTCAGCATATTCCGACATGGCAAATAGTACACTACACATCAAAAACAATTGAAACAACCCTTCAAAGTATTGAGAAACAAAAAGACTTTTGGGATAACTTAATCGCCCAAACCATGCTTGAAAACGGCATCACCAAAATCTACACGGAAAACACGAAGGATTTTTCAAAAATAAAGGGGATTAAAGCGGTGAATCCGTTCAGGTGATTTTATTTTTATTTAAAAGATAAAAATTCAATATCTTCTTAGTTCCATTGCTCATTTTTATTTTATCCCCTTGATTCCACCAGACCAAATATTTGATTTCGTTTTTTGGTCTTTCATACCCTTTAGGCTTAATCAAAAAAACCTTATGATTCACACTAGTATTTACTTCAAACAAAAATTCACAAGAAACAGTTTCTAAATCAGTCTCTTCTTCTAATTCTCTTATCGCGGCCCTCCTCCTACTCTCGCCTTTTCCAGCCCCGCCACCAGGAAGCATAAAAGTCCGATGTTTATCGGAAGCGAGTAATATTCCTTTTCCAGGAATATCCACAATAGCAGTGCCCCGTCTTCGAGTCATATTTCATTCCGGAAATTTATTTTTAAGTTTACTAAGTCTCACAGTTTGATATTAAGCCAATTTACCTAAACCATTGTTTGATGTTCAGCCATATCTGAACTCCGAGTATACCAATTATTAAAGAAAAATTTGTCGTTGAAAATGTTTCGGCATTAACGAAGTAATTGTAAAGAACCCAGAAAAACAGGAAAACCTGAATAAATTTAGGAATTCTACGAATATGGAAAAGCCGATGACGCGTATGGTCGTTAAAATGTTTAGGTGGGTGTCCGCCATTAGGCATATGCCATAAATCTATCAACACAATAAAAAACTTATCTTGTAATGAGAAAAATAGCCAAATCTACCCCGCAAATTCCTTTTCCAGCACTTCCTTGATCTTCTGCGCATCCACTTTGAGTTTGATGAAGCGGGTTTGTCCTTTGACCCCGGGGCCGGAGGCCGTAGTGACGATCAGCCCGTACATCTCCAGCTGGTTGATGTATTCCCGGTACCACCGGGCGCTCACCGTGTCGTCGAAATTGAATTTTTTGGCGGTGCGCTCGTATTCCTCATATACCTCTCCCGAATACAAAACCCCCTCCATGCGTTCCCCGGAGAGGGTCTGCACGGGTTTCTTGTGCTGGGTAAGGGCGGCGATGGTGTATAGTACCAGTTTCTCGTGATCAGGGAGCACAGTAACGTGTTCCAATATGATTTCCTGCTCCACCGAGGCCCGCGCCGATTTCACGTGCTGGTCCATCACTTTAGTTAGGTGTTGATCGTCCGCGAGTTCTCCGGCGCGCAGGAGTAGTTTGATGGCGGTGCGCGCATCCCCGCTCTCTTGAGCCGCGAGGGCGGCGGCCAATGAAATGGCCCCATTTTCCACCGCGTCCTTCTGAAATGCCTCTTGCACGCGCTGTTCGAGGATGGTGCGCAACTGCTCCGCGTTGTAGGGAGGAAATATCATCTCCTGCTGGCACAATGAGGATTTGGTGCGGGGATCCAAGGCGTCCTTGAAGAGCAAATTGTTGGATATCCCAATGATGCTGATTCCCCCCACCTGCAATTCGTCATTGCTCCGGGTGAGGGCATAAATGAGTTCGTCCAAGTCGCGGACTTTGTCCAATTCATCCAAGACGAGAATAAAATGGGTGGATGTTTCCCGGACGAATGATATGAGCTTCTCGTAGAGGTAGGCGGCGGAATATCCTTGAAAGGCCCTATCGGGCTGATCAGGAAAGAGTTCCCGAAGGGATTTGAGCAATACTTTGTATTTCTTGTTGTGGGTCCGACAGTTGATGTAGACGTGGCGGATTTTGAGCTGTTTCTGCTGGGCGAATAGGAGGAGCTCGTCCATCACATGCTTTGTGGTCGATGTCTTACCCGTGCCGGGTTTGCCATAGATGAATAGGTTGTCTGGTCTCTGGCCCCGCAAGGTCACCGCCACAATCCGGCTGATGCTCGTCTGCTGGTCCTCCCGGAAAGGAAGATTTTGGGGGGTGTAATGGGGCATGATCTTATTTCTATCTAGAAAAACCGTGGGTTTAGAGAACTCAGCTTCGAACATGTTCTGCAAACCCATGGGACCAACCTCCCAGGTAGAAGGAGCCACAACCTATTTAACGCTCAAGGGTTCGCCTTTCGAAAGACAGGTTTAATAATGCGTAAAGCGTAATAGGAAACAACAGTCCTTTTGATTAGGAGAGGGGGTATCCATAATGGGCTTTTTAGACAAAGTATTCACCAGCCAGACCGAACAGGTCGATGTGGAGGAATTCCTCAACAACATGGATGTGGAGGAAGAGGCGATCGTGGAGGATGCGGACGCCTATGTTAAATCCGTCACCCTAAGGGGGGTTGAGGACGTTCGCGCCATCGAGCATGAACTCAAGGAAGGAAATTTGGTCTTGATGAACATCGAGGACGCCCAGAAACGCAACCCCAAGGGATTGCGAGATTTGGTGGTTTCGGTGAAAGACGTGGTTTCCCAGATAGATGGGGATATCGCGGGGATCGCCCAGGGAAGGCTTTTAGCCACCCCGGCCCGCGTCAAGATCATGAAGCGCAAGAGCACCGGTTTTCAATAATAGCCTCATTGTTTTGAGGGAGGGCCCCATTCCAGGAATGGCGCCCCACCTTTCTTTTTCACCATCTCCTTTTTCTACCCTGATTTGATTTCCTTCCCGTATAATGAAAGATAAAATGCCCCACTTGCCTCCGGTCCTTTCTCTAGAAGAGGCCATATCCCTTGTGGAGGATGAGCTCGCGGCCAATGAATGGCATGACGTGGAGGTGCCCAAACCCACGTTGGAGTTTGTCCCCTATTTCATTTTCCATTTTGATTTTTTCGTGGAATCCCAAGATAGTGAAGAAGGGAGGAAGGGCGCCCGGCACGTGGAAGAAAGCGTGGAGGGGGTGTCAGCGCTGAATGCGGTGACCAATAAATTGGAGGGGGAGGTCGCGGATCGTTTGGAGCTCGAACAGGTGGCCGAGGAATACACCCATCCTAAGAATGTTCACGTGACCATCAAACAGCCCCGCTTCGAGAAGGAGGAGGTCAAACCCTCCGTGCAGATCAAGATCGCGGCCCAGGAACAAGTACCCCGGGGCCATGTTCATATCTCTGGATTAATGTTAGTGTATTTTCCTTTCTGGAGGCTCACTGTGGACCTAGACGGGGAAACAACCTCTTTGCGCATGGATGCGGTCGCGGGGGAACTGGAAGGAGCGGGAGAAATCATCCCTTTCCGGGGGAAGACGCGGGGCGAGGTGTTCAAGGAAACCCTTTCGGATCTGCGCTCGGCCTGGAATTGGGTGCAGTATACTCGCGAACTTTTTCATGATGTATGGGCCACCCTCAACCCGAATGCTCCCAACCCGGCTAACTATTGGTTGATCATCTACTTCCTTGTAGCCATCATCCTCATCCTATTAGCCATCGGCCTGATTCCCACTTCATAATAAAAAAATAGTTTGCCATCGATAATGACTCATCTCGGATAATGTTCAGCGTGAATCGGCCGCCGGGAGGGTGTAACCCTCCCTCGTCCCTCGGGGCGCACGCTCGAAAGCGTGCTTAGGCAAACTCGAACAATGATTTCTGCGTCTGTTTCTCAGGGGGAAAAACCGCGTCGATTTCTGTTTCCGCGAGCTGGATGCGTTGCTTAAGATATTGGGATAAGTTATGCGTATGGATAATTTTCTTGGCGATCTCCAGGTATTTGCGCACGCTCCCTTGGGCAATGGTGAGGATGATGTTGCCATTCTCGCATTTCTGGCAGTTTCCCGTGAGGGGAATGCGGCGGTATTTGGCGTTGCATTTGGTGCAGCGGAATGTTTGTCTTGAAAAGGCCCGCGTGTTACCAATGATATCCGGAAACAGATGCGACACCACCACCCGTTCCATGGAATCGATGAAGTGCACGGGGGCCAATCGGGCTTGGAGCTTGGCCTGGGCCTGGAGCTTGTCATCCATGCTCTCCAGGCGGGTATAACTGCTTTGCGTGGGCCCCCCATCAAACCGGGGGGTAGGATGAGTGAACCCGAGTTGGGTGTATTGGTCTTCGTTACCCAGCTTCAGTTTCACGATGGGTACATCCGATATTTTTGGTTCCGAATAGAGTAATGTTTTCTCGTAGAATGATACTGGATATCGAGTGCAGGTTTCCATCTCGTACACCTCATCATCAATTTCCTGAGGGTTCAGCGCGAGGGTGAACACGAGGGGGGCGTCCATTCGTCCACCCCGGGAGTGGGACAAGTAGGAGTGGGAGAAATTGAGCAAGGCGTCCATGAGGAGCATCACCGAATCCTGATCCCCGTCCACGTTTCTTCTTTTGCACATAATGAAGTAGGGGTGTCCCCACCCCAAACGGGATTTGGTAAACCCGATGACGCGTCCCACGATCCCGGCGCTCGTATGAGGGGCGAGGCCGATGACCAATTGGCCGATGACATCCTCTTTGGTTTGGGCGTTGAAGTGGGGGGGCAGTTTGTAGAATTTGGTCAGCAGGTCATCCGAGTATTTCATGGCGCGCAATAGCCAATCCCCACACCCTTCATTTACTACAATATCCTGGGGGAATAATTCCACGAGCTGATCCCCTTTCTCCAGAGGATTACCATGCATGTCATGCGAATACCCCAGCGCATGCGCCCGATCGATGCTCATCCCCAATTCGTCGGGGTAGAAATGGGTGAGCGGGGCATTCAATAGTTCAAACCGACTGGTACCATCCCGGAATACATGCAAATCGTGCTTGGCGCGCAAAATCCCTTTTTCAAGAGGCTCGGCTTTCTTGGTGTCGGAGATAAGTCCTTTCACTCCTTTCACGGGCTCGGGGATGCGTTCCGAGAGATTTTTAGCGGCCCATTCGAGGTGCTCCCGCACATCCACCGAATGCGCGACCCCAACCTTCGTAGGAGAGCCGCACCGGGAACAAATGGGGGTGAGGGAGAGGGCGCCACATTCTTTATTAGTGCATCCGAGTTGGGCGATGGTGATTTGGTCACACGGCACGCAATGCTTGGAGGCCATGAGCCGGTGGCAGGTGGGGCATTCGTAGAGGGCGATTTCGGTGAGGACCTTTCCGGTGGATGGGTTAGTTGTGCGTGTCTTACTCATGACGAGTCCGGCCGCCCGGTTGATGCTGCGCGTGTTTCCTCCCGCGATTCCAATAGGAAAGAGGACGTGGGGGTTGCCCTTCATCGTGCGGGGGGTGGCCGCTTCCGGTCGCCCCATGCGTCCTCCGGAGAATACTCCCGCCCGGTCCAAGATGGGAATGCCGGCAGCAGTTGAAAGGAGATCAAGCGTGTTTTGGTCTTCGGCCGGGAGAGGGAGGGGGTGGCGAAGAAATAGGCGCAGGGCCTCTGACACGTCTTCGTCGAACACCAGTTTCTCATTATTTATCCTATGAGGGATTCCGGCGCGTTCCAATAGTCGTTTCAGAGTAGGAGGAAGGAGAAGAAGACCCATTCCCATCACGTCATCATTCGCCGCGCGGATGGCCGCCACTATTTCCCGTGTTTCCTCCGGGGTCCAGATGCGGTAAAACCAGGTGTGGTGGGGGTGGAGGGGAATAGTGAGTTGTTCCGATATCGCAATAGCGTCTTGTATTGAGGGGGTTTGGAATGGATTCTGGAGATAGGGTTGCGTGTCCACCCGTGTTTTTTTTCCCTCGTGTTGCGCGCGTTCAACGAGACCCACCCACCATTCGGGAACAAAGGGGCTGGGGACCAATGGGTGCGCGGCCTTCCTGAAATCCCCGATGGTGATGAGCATGTCTCCCAGGAATAGGATTTTTTCCACGTGAGGTCGAATGGCTTGGGCATCAGGGAGGGTGTTCACTTGTTTCACTGTGCCGTCCTTGAGGAGCACCGTGGGGCCATCAATGCTTTCCACTGGAAATATCTGCGCGGCCTTCCCTGGCCGTTCGATGCGCATGTGCGTTCCCACGGCGATGAAATCATCCAGAATATGCATGAGAGCAGGATTGAAGGCTTTTCCAGCGATTCCGGTGTTTCGGCTTCGGCCATACCGGATGCGGAATCCCCCCCACTCCAAGGGGTAGGCGAGCAGGGGTCTCCCGGCCGCGACCCCTTCTAGGTATTTCCAGTTGGGTTTCATCTCCACAATCTGATCGGCCTTCTTCTCCACTTTGATGAATTTTTCAAGGAAGCTCCAATCCAACCCCAGGCGCTTGGCCCACGACATCACTTTCTGGGCCTTCAAACCCAATCCTTCGGTTACCACTAATCCCATGCCCCCTCGGATACGGTTGCTGGGAATACGAAGAAGGTTGCGGTGCGCAGTGACCTCCATTTCTTCCGTGGGAATGCCATTGATGCAAACCGGGCATCCCGATACGATAATCCTAATTTCATCCAGGGAGAGTTTAATTTGACGGGACACGATGTCGGTTTGGTAAGTATTGACTTCCTCCGCGTAGCGTTCCACTTCCTCTGGAGTGGGGGTGTAGGATCCCAGTTTCAATAGTTTTTGGGCGTAATCCCCCAGGATGAGAGGCAGCACGGCCGCGCTTCCTCCCGCGGCACGGATGGGTCCGGCGAAATAGATGTCCACGTATTTGGTTCCATCAGTATTGCGCGTGAGCTTCACATAAGGCAACCCGTCCAGGGGGGCGACCACCACCCCTTCCGTCATGATGACCATACAGGTCTTGATTCCCTGCTCCACCCGTTTCTCGTCATCCGGTTCAATATACCACCCTTCCTCCTGGAGAACGATTTCCTTGAAAATGGCGAACAGGGCGTCCATGCGGTCGTTGTGAATAACCAATAATTCCCTGAAACGCTTGGCCACTCCCGGGGGACCAGTGAGCTTCTCAGTGCGATCCGCCAAATCCGTCACGGGGATGCATTCCACTTGGGAATCGACATCGTATCCCGTAGCGCGGGCCTTAGTAGCTATTTCGAATTGGGTGTTTACCTCCTGGATGAGGCCATTGAAATACGCGCGGGTGCGGGGGTCTGAAGTAATATCCACGTGCAGGGTCATGGCATCCCTTCCAGGAGGGGGAGGGGGGCGTCTTTGTCAAAACGGGACTCCCTGAGAGTGGCGTCCTTGAAGAAGAATTGGGGTACTCTTCCGGGGGTGTTGATGAATCCCTTGCTCGCCGCGTAGGCGGAGGTGGTTTGCCAGCACCCATTGTTGACGATGGTGGTGCCCCGGTATTGGGAGTAGGCGTTGTAGTGGTTGTCTCCTCCGATGTAGATGTCGGGGTGTTCGCGCACGAGCATGTAGGCCTTGGGTTCGGGGGCATACGGGTGTTTAGTCCCATACACGCTCATCAAATCCCGTTTGATGAGCAATTCCTTGATGGCCTCTTCGGGTTTGGTGGGGGAAATGTTCAAGGCGAACATGGTGCCGATGAGGCCGGAGCCATGGTAGATGAGCGTTTTCTGCCCTTCAATCTCCACCCATGCGGGGGAGGGGAGGAAGTGGAAATTTTTCATTCCGTAGAGGCGGGGGAGAAACTCCTTCATAACGGGAGGTTGAGGGTCGTGCCAGCGGCAGGGGTCATGATTTCCGGGGGTGATGAATACTTCCAAGTGTTCGGGGAGGGATAATAGGTAATCCTCGAATTGGCGGTACTGCTCATAGATGTCCTTTACTTCCAATTCATTTATCTGGCTGGGATATACCCCTATTCCGTCCACACAATCCCCCGCGATTACCAAGTATTTGAGTTTTCCCACACGGAGCTGTTCGCTGGGCGAACCTACCTTTCCATTGGTCCATCCCACGAACTTCTCGAACCAATCCCTAAGAAAAAGTTTGCTCCCGATGTGGATGTCGCTCGTGATCAATAATCCCAGATCCACCTCACTAGTTTTAGGTTTCCTTTGGGGCAGGTCCGGCCAATCGAAGTCAGTGACAATGAGCAATTCCCCTGATCGGGCGCGCTTGCATTTCATTCCAATCACGTCATCCTGGGTGATGCGCCCGGCTTTGCGGATCAATTCATCTTGGTTAGAGGGAATGAGGGCTTTGGCATGCCCATCTAAATCTTCAATGTCCAGGAGGATGTGGCCATTCTTGGTGGGTTTATGTTCGGTGACCATGACGACGAGATCGAATTCCGCATCCCGGCCGAGGCGGTCTATTTTCCCAAGGGATTTGGGGGAGTAGCCCCGCGCTTTTAGTTCCCCGGAGAGAAAGGTGTATTTGTCCTGGAAGAGCTGGAGGAAATCCAGGGCTTTCCCTTTGGATTCGGAGGCCCCGTCATAATTGAGGTGGTGCAAAATTTTATAATTGGCCGAATACTCGGTGGCCAGGGGTCTGGGGTTGGATACGGTTGATTCAAGGGTATTGGAAAGCGTGTCCTCCGCGGGGGAGTGGGACAGTTTCCGTTCCACGTGCACGCGGGAAACAAAAAAAGTGTGGTCGCGCGCGAGAGCGGCGAGGATGGGGTGAAAGTCCTGTTGCGCTAATAATTCAACCGCATCGGGGTGAAGAATCAACCCATGCGTGTCGGCCGCGGCAATCAGCTCTTCTTTCCTTCTGGAAATATCTGGCGACGCGGGAGTAGCCTCGCGAGGTGGATTTTCCCGTGAGGGGGTTAGAATGGATGTTTTTTCGGTTTCCACGAGACATCTACCCGAGCTTCTCTTTCAATGCCTCGAGCTCGGAGATGATAGTCCATAAATCGGTGCGGGAATGCGCGGGAAGGTTAACGTCATTGGAAACGTCGTCCAGGGTATAGATGGCCCGGGATAACGCCACATCATCTTGGGCTGAGAGAATGGTTCTCTTGGCGTCTTCCACCGCCCCCCGGATATTGCGGGGAACCGAATGGTCTTCCAAAACCCCATCCATCAGCTCCGCGATGGCGTCAATGTCATTCTTGTAAGTGGTGATACTCTTGGCCATAAATACCAAATTCCTGTCCTTCATTTCCTGCACGTCCTTCCCATAGGTTGTTCCTGGTGACACTCGAATAAGGATCGCCGATGTCAAGGCATCGCACCCAATCAAAGGGTGCTTGAAGGGAGTGAGGGGCTTAGGCTCTATAAAGGTATGCGCGGGAAAACGCTTATTCATATCGCCCCCATAGTTTTAAATAGGTAAAATGGGTGCTCCCTCCATGGCAAATCTTGCGAGGAGAATAGGGCGCAGTGTCGGTGGTGCTGCTAGTCGGAGCACTCGGGAAAAACACTCAGTCGCTCGCGCGGTGCGTCCGCCGCGTTTTAGAACACTAAACCAACAATTGAAATGGACTATAGAGATGGATGTAAAACTTAATCAATTTTCTGGATTGGTAGAAGAGAACAGAGAATTATTGGTTTCTGGAAAGGGATTCAAGCGAGATAAAAATGGAAATGTCATAGGGCCAGATGGGTCAGAATTGGTTGGTGGAAAAGTTTTGATGCGAACTGCCCGGGTATATATTCCCGCATTAGCGGTAATGGGGAGCATGTTGGGTACATTGGGTCCAAGCCTTGAACCAAAGAGGATTGCTTATGGGGGAGTTCTAGGCGCTTTTATTGGAGTAAGCACTCTTATTGGAGTAGGCGCCACAGAATTTATAAACTTCCGCCCGTATCAGAAGCCCTTCCTTCAATTGGAAAAAGCGTTAAAAGGCAAATTATTCATAGCGAGTGAAACAAGAGATTTGACGAAGGAACAATTGCAGCATAATCAGGCCGTCATAAGTTCCATCGTAAAGCGCCTCAGAGAACTCCAGGAGCATAACGAGAATGTTCGAACATTGCTCATTCAAACTAGAAAGCTTCGATCCGATTGAGTTTGTTCGGGGAAAAAGATCATACCCCCAACCCCAGCACCTTTCCCACGCGCTCCCGGAGGGGGCTTGGGATGCCTTCCCCTTCTTCGATGAGGGTGTCTCCGAAAATATCTTTCGTGGATTTGATGTCCGCGGGAGCAGCCGCATCCGTTTTGTTGAGGATTAAGAGGAAGGGGAGGGAGAATTGTTTCTGGAGACTCATGAGGAGGGCGTGCTGTTGCGCCAGGGGATATCCCGAGGTGGGGGTGGGGTCGATGACGAATAGGATGGCGTTGGCCACGTGATGTAAAGCGGCCATGGCCTTCTTTTCGATGGGGTTGCGCTTCTCCGGAGGACGATCCAACAATCCAGGCGTGTCGATGACCTGGATGTCATGATATTTCCATTGGAAGTAACCTAATTGTAACGATTTGGTGGTGAATGGGAAAGAGGCGATGCGCGCCTTGCTCCCGGTGAGCCGCCCCAACAAAGTCGTTTTGCCCGTGTTGGGATATCCTGCCAAAACAATCGTGGGGATATCCGTGCGGATGTCCGGCACCTCCTTCATCAATTGATTAGCCTTGTTCATGATGGCCACGCTCTCCCCCAACGAGTCCATGATATTGGCCACGCGCCCAAAGAAGGATTTGCTGGCCTTATCCATCTGCTTGAGGGCATCGGGGGAGGTGAGGTGCATCCGTTGACGCCCTTGGACGAGTTGTTTCTTGAGGAGCTTGCGCACCGCCACCATTTGGGAGACGGATTGCTTGACCTTCACGATATTCACGGTTTCAGGGAGAAGTTCTTGATAGAAGGGGTGGAGGTCCTTGAAGGTGGGAACGGAAATGATCATGCGGTGGAGCTGTTTATCCAGGTATTCGATGAAGAGCTCCATCTTCAGGATGACCTTGGCTTTGCGGTTCTGGATCGTGCTCGTGCGTAATCGTTTGCCCGGCATCCGCCGGCGGGCATAGGTAAAGGCCTCTTCCACCAGGCGTTCAGGGGTGGGGAGGGAGTAGAAGCGCATACCTAAGGATTCCCAAAAACGGTTTTTAAAGTGGCGGCGCCTTTAAAAAAAAGGGGATTTATAGGGGTTTGGGTGGCTGGGTATGGTGGATTCGGATGGGCTTTACGTTATATGATCACCGGTATAAGCGTCTCATGCTCCTCCCCCTCATCGTGGGGATCGCCGCGCTGATTATTGTTTTCATCTATCCCGGCGTCACCCTGGGATTGGATTTCGCGGGGGGCACGCGGGTCGTTGTCAATACGGACCTTCTCCAGGAGCAGCCCGTGAAGGACCTTCTTTCCTCCGAGTTGGGGTTGCCGGAAGTGAAGGTGCAGATCGTGAGTTCTCCCCTCGGGACGAATGCGCGCATCGAATACGCGGAACCAAGACCCCTGGCGGAAGCGCGGGTGCTGTTGGACCGCGCGGCCCAAGCGCAGGAAGATAATCCCACGCAAGCGGAAGGGTTGTTGCGCGAAGCCCTTCTCAAATTGAATAGGACTCCCTCTTCTTCCGGGGTGGATGCTTTGATCGTCGAAACCGCCCAGGCCATCAATGAAGAAAGTCAATCCATCGCGGATGCGGTGAGGGAATCCCTTACTTTGCGTTTCGGATTGCCGGCTTCTACCTCCTTCACTGTAGAAGAGGTCACCCCCACTTTCGGCGCCAGCTTCTTGGGGAACGCCTTGTTTGTGGGGTTGATTTCCATCATCTTGCTGACCATCGTCATCTTTATTTTTTTCAGGGAATGGGTGCCCAGCCTCGCGGTGGTGGAGGCAGCGTTGTTTGACATGCTCATCGCCGTGGCGCTCGCCACCCTGTTTGGTTTTTCTTTCACCCTTGCGGCCGTGGCGGCGTTGCTCATGCTCATCGGGTATTCAGTAGACACCGATATCCTCCTGACTACCCGTATTCTCAAGCGGAAGGACAAGGATGTCTTTGCCCGGGCCAATGATACATTAATCACCGGCCTCACCGTCACGGGAACCTTGTTCGGGGCCGCATTGGTGATGTTGATCGTATCCTGGTATGCTCAAATAACCACCATATTCGAGATCGCCGCCATTGTCTTGTTTGGAATGATTGGGGATCTTATCGCCACCTGGTTCACCAACGCCCCCATCCTCTTGTGGTATTGGGAGAAGAAGCACGGGAAGGTGAGCGCATGACCCAGAATAAATTATGGAGTAATTGGAAGGTGCTCCTGTGGATGGCCTTCGTGCTCATTAGTCTATTCCTCATCATCCGCATTGATACCTCGGATGGATTTTCATTGACCCACAATCTCAAACTGGGCTCGGAATTCTCGGGGGGCACCCTATTTCAGTTGCAATTGGCGCATCCCGCCACGGCCGATGAGATGCAGGACATCCGGTTGATTGTGGAGAAGCGGTTGAACCCCACGGGCATTAGGGATGTCACGGTTTCGAGTACCGGCCAATCCATTGTTCTGGCCCAGGTGGCAGAAACCCAACCGGAAGAGGTGGAGAAACAGCAAGCCCTCCTCCTTCGCCAGGGTCGATTCGAATCCTTCCTCAATGGGAAGCTCATTTTTGACGGCAGCCAAATCGTTCAAGTCATCGAGAGCGCCCAGCAGGGTTTTGGCGCCCAACCCATTGGGGTGGGCAATCAGTATCAGTGGACCCTCCCCTTTCTCTTGAATGATAAAGCGGCCAATGATTTCGCCCGGGCGGCCTTTCACCAGTGCACCCAATCAGGGTTTAGTGCGGGACAGCCGCAGTATGATTGTGCTTTTACCTATTTCTTTATCGACCGCCCCGCGGACGCGGTAATTATTTATCCCCAGGACGTACGCGCGGCGGACAACGCAAAGGTATTCACCTCTACCCAAGTCCAGCTCCCGGAAGATATTTCCATTTCCCAGATACTGGACAATGCGGATCTTCACGTGATCATGATAGACGCCAATGCGGCAGAGTTGGACGCTAATCAGATGGCGTTTCTGCAATCCCTCCCGTCCTCCGTGCAGACCGCTATCCTCCCCCCTGGAGTTAGTCAAGATATCCGCGCGCAATTGGAAGCCGATGGATTAACAGTGGAAACCCGTCCCCTCGATGACCAAAACCCGTGGATCGTGCAGGTGTCCGGCTTGCGGGATGCCATTTCATTGTCCCCGGGGGTTACAGGGTTGGATCCCTTCATCGACAACATCGATGACGTGACGCCTCAGCAATTCCTGGTCATCCAGGGGGTGGCTCCGGATGCGGCCACGGCCAAACAACGGTTGGATGATTTGCGCGTGATCCTCAAGAGCGGAGCGTTACCCATTCCAATTATCTCCATCAACAAGCAAACGGTTTCTCCTGAATTGGGAGAGCAGTTCCTGAGCAGCGTGTGGATCATGGGATTGTTGGCCTTGGCCGTGGTGGGTCTCATCATATTTTTACGTTATCGTCAATGGAACCTGGTCATCCCCGTGTTGGGAGTGGGTTTGTCGGAGATCATCATGATCCTGGGTTTCGCCGCCTATGTGCAATGGAACCTGGATTTGGCTTCCATGGCAGGGATTCTGGCCGCCGTTGGGACGGGGGTTGACTCCGAAGTCATCATGACAGATGAAATATTGCAAGGCGCCCATGAAGAATCCGAGTCCGAGAAAGGGTGGTCGGACCGGGCCAAGCGCGCCTTTTTCATCGTGGCGGCCGCCGCGAGCACGAGCATCGCCACCATGCTCCCCCTCGTCATCCTGGGATCGGGGATAGGTAAGCTCAGCGGATTCGCTCTTACCACCATCGCCGGGGTATTGTTAGGCGTTTTAATCTCCCGCCCCGCCTTCAACGAAGTCATCAAGACCATCCTCACTCCCAAGAAGCATGAGGAATGAGCCTTTTTTTCTTAAAAAAAAATGTTTTTTGATCGAACAGTTTCCTAAAAAGCGTTCGGTTTTTTGATGAAACTTCATCGTAAACACCATTTTTCCGTCAACGCTTTTTCCAACGGAAAAAGGGTTATTACGATGCCCGCAAAATATCGTTTTGCTTGGTTTTCTAAAAAGTTTCTTTCCTAAAAAATCCGATTCATCTTTTTCATTTCACCAAATGGGCCGCCAGATGGGTGACTCCTTTCGTTCCCAGCGCGCGAGAAAGCAGGGCATACCATAACCCCACGGCCACTCCACTCATAAGGAACCAGCTCACTACGTGGAAAAATTCCGCGGCCACTGCGCCGAAGGCGAATCCCATTCCAACGACTCCCGCGACGCGCAATAGGTTCAATACGAGGAGGGTGACGACTCCGAGTAGGCCCCATTCCCATTTTTGGGAGCGCGCGGGGTGACGAAAACCTAAGAGGAGAGCGAGGAATATACCCGCGCTCGTGAATCCCAAGCACTCAGGAGTTATGGCAAACGCTCCTTCTTGGAATGGGATGAAGATTCCATTCACTTGGATGGCAAAAAGTATGCCTATAAACCGTGAAAGGGTCTCCTGGAAAAAAGAGAGGGGAACAAACCGCAACCCTAATTGGATGAGGATAAAAACAGCGAGGAAGCGAATCGTGAATTCCCGGATGCGGGGGTGCGAGAGGAAGCGGGCCATTTCGTCACCAGGGAACGCTCTTTATTTTCAACATGAAAGCGAGGCGGTTGAATAGCGAATGGAGGGTGGGGGTGATGAGCAGGAGGATCCCGGCCTCGAGGGGGGTGGGGACATACAAAAATAATCCGAATACCAATCCCCCGATCACGAAATCCAATTGGTCCAACAGGGGAGCGGGGTGGCCGGATTTTAAATTGAGCCGCCGTTTGATGAAGCTTCCGATAGCATCTCCTGCGATGGCCCCGAAGGATAAAAGAAAGGAATAAGTCACGTATTCGGGGGATATTCCGTGGGTGAATGCCGGAAATAAATAGTGGAGGAGGAACCCAGAGAATGTTCCCACGAGGATGCCCATCCCGGCCCCTTTCCAGGTTTTACCCATTCCAAATATGGGTCGGCCGTCTCGCCATGTCAGGTGGAAATCAATAGGCGTTTTCCCCCCGAACACCATAGCCGAGGAGTTAGCCAGGTATAATGGAGCGGCCGTCAGGAAAAGGTACACCCAGAGGGCAGGCATGGGGGAGGAATGCCCTTCCCCATTTTAAGGATTTAAGTGCGGGTATACTCGATTCCCCATGCGCCGTGCCCCTTCATCTCCCCAACCTGTTCCGGATGCCAAGATCACCCCCTGGCCGGATGAACGGGAAAATACCCCTCCCCCTTCCATCAGGCGGGGTCGCGGGATGAGGGATTGGATCGTGCTGATTGCCGCCGTCATTCTGGGGATTTATGTTTTGGGTTTTCTTCTCTTGCTCTTGGATTCCCCTGGAAGCGGGGGAAACCTTTTTCGAGGCGGGGGGAGCATCGCTCTCATCCCGGTGGAAGGGGAGATAACGTCTTCACCAGGGAATGGAGTGACATCCTACCAAGAAATTATCCAGTCGCTGGACGAGGCCTCATCCAATACCAGCGTGCGGGCCGTGTTGCTGGAGATCAACAGCGGTGGGGGGAGTGTCGTGGCCACGCATCAGGTGGTGACCCGTATTCGGGAGATGGATAAGCCAGTCGTGGCTTGGATTGGGGAGGCAGGAGCCAGCGGGGCCTATTATATCGCGGCCGCCGGAAACCATATCATCGCCGATCCGGACGCCATCACGGGAAGCATAGGAGTGATTTCGCGTCAGCCCAAATTCTATGAATTGCTCGAAAAGATCGGGGTTGAATGGGTAACCATCCAAACGGGAGAATTGAAGGACATCGGATCCCCTTTCCGGGCGATGACAGAAGAGGAGCGGGAGCTCTTTGAACAGTTGGTGGAGGAATCCTTTTTGGAATTCGTGAAGGATATCCGTTCATTCCGTGGAGATAATCTGGTGGAAGAGCGTTTTCTGGAAGTATTGGATGGTCGCATTGTATCAGGACGGCAGGCCGTTCTAGCCGGTTTAATCGATGAAACGGGAACGAGGGAATACGCCATTCTGAAAGCCGGGGAGTTGGGGGGCATCGAGGGAAAACCCAATGTCATTGTCATGCGGGAAGAGCGCTTTACTTTAGGGGATTTGCTTTTCGCCATGGGTCAGCAGTTTGGGAAAGGATTCACTTCGAGCGCGGCCGGGTTGGATACGCCAGCGTTGTCGGCGAGATAACCTGTATTCCTTCTTTGATACGTTGGTATCCCCCGGAATTGGACCCAACACTTCCCAAAAAAAGTTCGTTTTTGATCAAACTTTTTTCTAAAAAGAAGTCATTTTTTGATCAAACTTTTTTTATAAAAAAGTTTGTTTTGATGAAACTTTTTCCTAAAAAGTACCTTTTTTTGATCGAACTTTTTTCTAAAAAGTTCGTTTGATGAAACTTTTTTCCAAAATGTTATTTTTTTGATCAACCTTTTTTTCCAAAAAAGGTTGTTCTAGAACAACAGCGCAAAAAACACGCCGATGATCAGGGCGGAGAGGAAGTTGGTGAGGTTGTTGTCGGCATACCCCTCTTTCTGGAGGGTGGCTCCAATGAGGCTGTCGAGAACCGATCCCATGATTCCCGCCAGGGTGAGAGCGGCCAGCCAGAACACGTCTTGCGTGAGGACATATCCTAAAATCCCGAAAATTATTCCGCCCGCAGCGGCCGCGACCAGGCCTAACACCGTAATTCCTCCATCCGTCCCAGGTGTGACGGGTTTGAGAGTGGTAATGAGGAGCGGGGGGTCTTTGGACATCCCTCCAATTTCGCTGGAAAGGGTGTCCGCGAACGCGGAGGCGAGCGAAGCAAAATAGCCCACACTGAAAGGAACGGGATTGATGATCAGCGCCAGTAATGCCGGTCCCACGTTCCCGATGATGTTCACGGTGGATCGAGTGCCGTGTTCCTTTTGCCTATATTTTCCTCGTACAAATCGAGTGACGCTTTCCCCCACTAGGAAGAAGAGGATGATGGCAAAAAAGGCTCCCAACCCCCCGCGTTCGGCGACAAATAGGGCGACGATCCCTCCAATAAAAATACCGGGGAGGTCGAGCAAGCGCTTGTGAATCACCAAGGCAATAACAACCAACAACACAGCGCCCACCACGAGCGCGGTTTCAGGGATCATGATTTTCAGTGGGATTAGATTCGGCGGATCTTGATGACATCCACCCGCTTGAGGGGGGATATCTTGTGCGCGGCCTGGGAAGTGGCCGTTGTTCCATCCCCTAATACAAGGGAGTGGAGCAATCCCTCGTATTCGCTTTCGAGCGCAAACGCCACCATATTATCGTGCATGATCTTGCGAACAGCCGTCTGCTGGGACTGGGACATGCGTCCGGCGGTCAATGCCAGGCTTTTCACGCGCGCCCGCACCCCGTCTTTGGTTACCACATCATCCACGCTCTCCACTTTGGAGGAACGTCGGCGCACCAGTCGTTTGAGAGCGCCGGTCTGCACGTGCATCGAGTCGAAAATGGTATTGGCATTGGTGCCTTGGACATCCAGCACGCGGAAATTGAGCATAACCTGGGTTTTCTTGATGTTTCCCGTGAGATCGCGGGCGCTCACTGAGATAATTCGGCCCACCATCTTCTCCGATTCTTCCGCGGGGGTTTCCCCAATGAGACGGTGGCTGAAGGACGCAGGAGCAAGAATGTGAAACCATTTTTTATTCTTCCATTTGTCAACGGTCTTCCGTCTCTTCACGGGGGGTTTGGTGGGTGTTTTTTCAGCCATAGGAGTTCACTTTACTTCATGAGCAGCGCTGCGGATTCGGGGGTGTATCGCCACCCGGCAGGGAGCTTGTTGGTTTGGATATAGTAGTGCACGCGTCGCCTGATTTTGGAGACGGTGAGCTGGTACCCCCGCTTGGAGGTCATATCCTTCTTATTGGCGAGCATGTGTTTATGGAGCACCACAGTCTTCCGGATGAGGTTCATCAGGTCTTCCGGGATGTCCCCGGCCAGATTCTTTTCGGTGAGGATTTGAGTAACCCGTTTTTGGGTGATGGCCTTGACATGAGGAATCCCATACTGGTCCCGCAGAGCCACCCCTATTTGGCTGGCCGACAATCCCTGATTGGCCAATTGGGTGATGAGCCCTTCTATTTCTTGGGGCGAATAGTCCACATATTGGCCGGTCTTGCTTTGCTCACTCATGCGTGGAAAAACCTCTTTTTCTTTCAAAACCGCTTTTTCGGGCGGCACCGGGTATGCCGGATGAGGGCCATACCCAGCTTGGTACCAGAACCAAGATAATCAACCCTCCTGGGGAAGGTTTTTATAGGTTAGGCTTCGATCGGAAGATATGAAAAATCTCCTTCATCGGGTGAAGAAAGCCATCCAGGCGCATCGGGTACAACGGCGAGCCCGAAAGCCTATTCCGGCCAAACGGTGGGGGAAAGAATTGTTTCCATTTATCTTCAATTTTTTGGATGATTTTTCCATTGCCCAGCGGGCCAAAAAAAATCACCAGACGCGCCTGCGATTGGAAGCCGCCGAAGGGGCGCGCGAGCGTCTGAAGGATCTGAGTGATTTTGGATTTAAAATAGCGGTTTCCCGGGCGTTGACCGCGGCGGGTGTTTTTGACCAAAAAATGAGGAATGAAGTAACCCGCATCGTGGTCCGGGTCGGTGTTCATCAGCAGGAAGGGGATGTTAATCAGATGAAAGCGCGCTTAATCAAAATATTGGGAAAGCGAAAATACAACCGGTTTATTTCCATTATCCGTCGCGAGTCAGTGGTGGGGGGAGACGAATTTGAGAGATTGTTACACCAAATGAGGCGCCGGAAGGGCTAGAGACGCCTCCCTTTCAGGCGTACCGGATCCTTTTTTCCACGGCTTCCATCTGGTCCAGAACGGCTTTTTTTCCGCCATGGTCGACGTAGGCCTGCTGGATGGCCGTCCACCCTTCGGGGAACGTAGAATGAGTCGCGGAAAATGTTTTTTTGAGATTCACCAGGTCCACGGCCAAATCTTCTATCTTGCGCGAGTGAAACGCCAGGCCAAAATCAATCATCACCAGATTTCCAGGCTTGGTTTTGGAGGGGAAGGGCACCATCACATTGCTCGTGGTCAAATCCCCGTGGACCATACCATGCGTATGGAGTGTGGCGATCATCCGGCCGAATTGGGCGCAATAGGCTGTTTTCTGCGAGGCGGGATGTTTTTTCAAAAGGAAATGCTTCAACCGCTCCCCCGGGATAAAGGTCATGTAAATGGCACTCTTTCTCACGTCAATGAGATACACGAGAGGGGTGAGCACCCCATGCGTCTTGGCCGCGTGCATGAGGCGCGCTTCTCGTCCCAGGCGCTCCCCTCGGAGTCGGGCATCTAAATCGGGGTGGCGATATCCTTTAGGGACGCGCGTCTTTCGGATCAGAACAAGCGAGCCAAGCGTTACTTTTTCAAGTACGGCCTCCGCGCCGATTGAGAGGATGGAAAGTGCCATTTAGGAATAGGAACGGGCGCCCCCTTATTATGGTTTAAGTCACGATACACCCGCGTTGCACCAGTTCAGCCATTTCGGTATGCGTGCGGGCCATTCCCTCCAATGTGGCGAGGGCTTGGAGGAGGTAGTCCGCTCCCAGTTCATTGGCGATAGTCGTATTCGTTCTAACGGAATCGAATCCAGCGCGGGCCGCGAGGGCGTCGGTGCGGGCCTCCTGGAACAATTGAAGGATGCGTTCCCCGGGTTGTTCGGGCCCGCAGTCCAAGAGGGACACATCCTGGTTCAACCAAAGAGATAAGGCGGCTTCCGCCTTTTCCACGCTGGATAGGGAGGCAAGAGAGGCCTCCAGATAGGACGTGAGGGGAGATGATGATAAGGGATTGGTTGAAATTTGGGATTGGTGTTTCACCAATTCATCCCGGTAAGCCATGCGCCCGGTGTCGGTAGCAGGTATGAGGAGTCCATCCGGGACGAATTGAACCCGAACATCATGTAATTCGCGCGCGAGCGCCGTTTCATTCGGGCCCAGGATGCAGCCGCTGAGCAGGAGGATGAAAAAGAGTCCCATGAGTCGTTTCATGGGAAGGAAAACCGGTGCGGCTATTTAAGGGTTAATGCGAAGGGTTCGCCGAATGCCAACTCTTGAATGGCATGCGCCGTCCGGATATCTTTTTCGAGTGCCGCGAAGCGAGCAGGAATGCGCGCGTGAGGAATAGGAGATTTGAGGGACAGCCCATTTTCTTTCTTGGTTTTCCAGATAAGGGAATTGAGATCCATCAATTCCTGGGTGGAAAATGAAATGTCATACGTGTGTTCGGCCGTGGGATAGGGAAGGGTGTGCACATCTTCTCCGTGGAGCGTGTGATATACATGGGCGGTGAACAAGGGGAGGATGGGGGCGAATGCCCGGAGGAGGGTGTCGAGGCAATAGTGGAGCGAGTAGAGGGCCCCATTCTGTTCCGCGGGAGTGAAGGCATTGTTTTCATTGTAAGCACGGTTTTTCACGAGTTCCACGTAGTGCGAGGAGAATGTTTCCCAGAGGAAGTGGCGCAAGGAAGAGGCGGGAGTGTAATAATCATAGTCCTCGAATCCTTTTTCGCAAGTTTCCACCACCCGACCCATTTCAGTCAGAATCCATTGGTCCAGGGGCTGCAATTCTTTTCCTTCGTTGAGCGTAGGGAGCCCGGATATGAACCGGGCGATATTTAGGAATTTGGTCAGGGTTTTTCCGGAGGCCTCGATGCGACCATAGCTGCAGGACAAATCAGTACGAGAGATATTTCCTTCGGTGGCGATCCAAAGGCGCAGGGGCTCCGCTCCATATTTATCGAGAATATCCTGAGGGTTGATGACGTTCCCTAAAGACTTGGACATTTTGGTGCCTTTTTCATCGAGGATGTGGTAATTCACCCATACGACTTGGAAGAGTGGGGCGTCGTGCAAGAGGTAGTGTTTGAGCAGGGAATAATACAACCAGGTCCGAATGATTTCTTTCCCCTGCGGGCGAAGGGTGACTGGCAAATGGGCTTGGAAAAAAGGGTCATTGCGTCCTTTTCCTAGAATGTAAGCCGCGGAATTGGAGGAGTCGAACCACGTGTCAAGAACCCGGGTTTCTCCCGTGAAGGAAGCATGGCCGCAGGTTTGGCAGGCCTCGGCGGGACATTTTTCTTTCCAGGGACGGTAATATTTTCCTTTTGTGGGAACATAGGGGGTGCGACAGCTCCCGCAATACCAGAGGGGGATTTCCGTCCCGTAGTACCGTCGCCGGGATATAGGCCAGTCAATCTTGATGTTCTGGATCCAATCCACCAGGATCTTTCGGGAGGACTCATCATAGAATGTAAGTCCTTCCGCGATGCGGCGCATGGCCTCTTTCGCATGGGTCTGTTTAACGTAGTATTCGGGCATCGTGATGAATTCAATGATGTCCTTGGAGCGTTCACACAATGGAACGGAGTGGGTTATTTTTTCCTGCTTGTCAAGCAAGCCCTTTTCTTTCAATTCAGTGGCAACCCGTATGCGTGCGTCCTTCGTTTTCAATCCGGAAAGGAATCCCGCGACATTCGTCATTAATCCTTCTTCATTGATGCAGGATTGGGGTTCGATTCCCATTTCGATGAGAAAACGGATAGCATCCGTGTCCCCGGCCGAGCGAGACATGAAGACGAGGCCAGTTCCAAATGTGGGGTCGGCGGCCGGGTGCGCCACGATGGGAACCTCCAAATCAAATAATGGGACTTTCGCTTTTTTCCCTTCGAGATGCGTGTACCGCGTGTCGGAAGGATGATAGATAACCATGGCGGCCGTGCACAATAGTTCAGGTCGCGTCGTGGCGATGACCAGTTTCTCATTTGAATCGGAGGCAGTGAAAATGACATAGGTGAGGAATGTTTCTTTTTCCCCTCGGATAATTTCGCTGTCCGCCAGCGTGGTGCGGCAGCCCGGGCAATAGTTGTTGAGCCGCGCGTCCTCGTAAATCAATCCCTTATTCCATAGGTCGATGAACGTATCCTGTGTGAGGGTGCGATAGGCCACGCTATCGGTTTCATACATGTCCCCCACGCGCCCCCCTATTTCCCAGGAGGTGTAGCTGTGACCCAAACGGAAGAAGGTGTCCAGGGAGGCCGTAGAGGCATCATTGAGTACTGTTTGACACATTCCCAGGAATTGTTCCCGATCCACCTCATGAAGACGAACATTGAATTTTTTTTCAGCCGCCATCTCGATGGGCAACCCATTTCGGTCCAACCCAATGGGGAATAGTACCTCATACCCCTTCATGCGCTTGTAGCGCGCGAAAAAATCCATGATAGTGTACGTGGCCGCGTGTCCCATGTGGACTGGAGTATTTACATAAGGGGGTGGGGTGTCGATGGAGAATACTTTCTTAGAGGTGTTGGCGTCGAAGGCGTAGGCATGGGCTTTCTTCCATTGCTCCAAGAGCGGCCCCTCTAATGCCTTGTCCCATCGTTTGGCTTCCAGGGCTGGCATAACGTGAATGTTTATGAAAGGGGTTTAAAGGCCCACTCTCCCGACGGTTAACGTGACATTTAAAGAGGCAAAATTTCTGAATTCAAAATGAATCTTCCTAAACCCAGACTACCAAAACGGACTCTGGAGAAGGCAACCGTCGTAGGAGTACATCACACAACCAGAACAAATAGCCGTGTAAATCGAAACGTGGCGCGGGTGATTGAGATTCTTAGAGAACTCAAGAAAAGAGGAGATACTAAAGTTGGAATTGAATGTTTGGAAGACACCCCACAAGCTCGGAATAATCCCCCGAGGCGCTATTTTCACGCTTTGTACTTAAGAGCCAAACGTATGGGTATTCAACTGGTGGAAGTAGAGGATAATAAAGTGTTTCACCTGAAAACCTTGGTTGAAACATTGAGCGCCCCACTCAGGGCCAAAACACACTTGACGGTTGGCGCTAAATATTTCGGCGAATTCACTCAAAAGGAGCTGCATGAGATTATTAACGCGTTGAACTATTTCAGGTCCATTAGGATGGCTGAAATTGCTAAGGCCGAAAAATTGAACACCTTCATTGTAGGAGGTAAACACGCTATGCAATTAAACACTCCATCATACCAGGTTGTTTTTCTAGAGAAACATCCAGATATGTACCACGCCAGACCGCATACGTTGGAGGATCAACGCGTGAGAGAAAAAAGATACTTTGAAAAGTGGGAGAGGCTAATCCATGAAATGTACCAAGCATCTTCAGTAAAAAGTAACCGAGCGCGGCGCTCACAACCCTAAAAATCCTTTTTTCTTTGGGCTTTTCGTGGGGGGGCCTTTCTCTAATCCCCGCAGTTCTTCCAGGAGCTCTTTTTCCCGCTTAGATATTTTTGAAGGCACCTGCACGCGCACGCGTACGAAGAAGTCGCCGTGGGCATTCCCTTTCAGGTGGGGGATACCTTTCCCTTTCATACGGAAAACCCTCCCGGGATCGGTGGCGGGGGGAATAGTAAGCGTGGCTTTTCCTTTGAGAATAGGCACTTCAATTTCCCCACCTAAAACGGCATCCGCATAGGAGATGGGAATTTCGGTGAACACATCATACCCGTCCCGTTGAAATAATTCATGCGGGAGAATACGCACAATAACGTATAGGTCGCCTGTTTTTCCAGTAGAGGAAGCATTGCCTTGCCCGGTGAGGCGGATGTGCTGGCCGTGGTCGATTCCCGCGGGAAAGGTGATGTCGATATCTTCCTTTTTGGATTGGATGCCTTTTCCCTTGCAGGTTTCACACGGGTCTTTCACCATTTCTCCCGTGCCCCGGCACCGGGAGCATGGCATGCTGGTTTGGAACATCCCGAAGGCGGTGCGTTGGGTGTGCACCTCCATCCCTCTACCTTTGCACACCGTGCAGGTCTCTTTCTTCCCAGTCTTGGATCCTGTTCCCTGGCAAGTAGGACATGTGACGGAGCGGGTGAGGGTAATGGTTTTGGTAGTTCCGAAGGCGGCTTCCTCGAAAGTCAATTCTATTTCCCCTCGGAGATTCAGATTTTCACGCGGACGTCCAAACCCCGTGCTTCCCCCTCCGAAGGCTTGGCGGAGGACGTCTTCAAACCCCCCGAAATCGGTGAAGGCGCTGCTGAAGAAATCCGCGAAGTCCCCATATCCTCCAGAAGAGAATCCTCCAGGATATCCTTGGGAAAAAGCCTCCGAGCCATATTGGTCATAGCTCTGCCTCTTCTGGGGGTCGGAGAGCACCTGGTAGGCTTCGGCCACTTCCTTGAATTTTTCAGTGGATTGAGAATCTGGATTCACGTCCGGGTGCCACTGCTTGGCGAGCTTCTTGTAGGCGGATTTGATCTCGCTCTCGGAGGCGGAGCGGGGAATCCCGAGCACATCATAATAGTCTTTTCCCATAAGCAGGCCTTCCGAGGAAGAGCAAGGTCACGCGGCATATAAAGGCGCGTTTTGGTGACCATGAGTCTTCCGTCTACTTGGCTTTGGGCTCATCATCGTGGACCTTGAAGGTGGCATCCACGGGTTCGTCTTTGGTTTCATCCTCGTTGGTTCCTCCTTGGGGTGGGGGCGTGGGGGGGGTTGACTGGTAGATCTCTTTCCCTATTTCCTGGAGATCCTTATTGAAAGATGTCAAGGCGGTCTTTATTTCCCCCACGGGTTTGGGTTCCTTCCCCAGCAATCCTTTCAGTGCCTCAATCCCCTTCTCCACTTTTTCCTTGGTGGCGGGTTTGATCTTGTCTTTCATGTCGGTGAGCATCTGTTCGGTACTGTATACCAGGGCATCCGCTTGGTTCACTGTTTCCACCTCTTCCTTGCGCTTCAAATCCTGCTCGGCATAGGATTGGGCTTCCTGGCGCATGCGCTCCACTTCCTTCTCGTCCAGTTTTTGCGCAGCCACAATCTGGATGCTCTGCTGTTTGCCTGTTCCTTTGTCCACGGCCGTGACGTGCAATATCCCATTGGCATCGATGTCGAATGTCACTTCCACTTGAGGCACGCCTCGAGGAGCAGGAAGAATCCCTTGGAGGACGAAGGTGCCTAATAGTTTGTTGTCCACCCCCATGGGGCGTTCCCCTTGAAACACCTTGATTTCTACCGCGGGCTGGTTGTCGGCGGCCGTGGAGAATATTTGGCTTTTCTTGTGGGGGATAGTGGTGTTGCGTTCGATGAGCTTGGTCATCACTCCCCCTAAAGTTTCTATTCCCAGACTGAGAGGAGTGACATCCAGGAGAAGCACATCCTTGATCTCCCCGCCCAGCACGCCAGCTTGGATGGCGGCGCCCATGGCGACACATTCCATGGGATCAACCCCCGTCTCCCCTTTCGTGCCTAAAATGCGTTCAACAAAGCTTCGCACGATGGGCATGCGCGTGGGTCCCCCCACCATGATGACCTTAGATATGTCACCTGGGGTATATTTGGCGTCGGCCAAAGCCTGGTTGATGGGCTTTTCACATCGCTGGACAATGGGCCGCACCAGTTCTTCCAATTTGGCCCGGTTGAGCTTGAGCACAAGGTGTTTAGGTCCACTTGAGTCGGCGGTGATGTAGGGGAGGTTGATCTCGGTTTCAAGGGTCGTCGATAGCTCTATTTTGGCGCGCTCGGCTCCTTCCTGCACGCGTTGCATGGCCGTCTTGTCTTTGGACACATCCACTCTTTCGAGGCGTTGGAATTCCTTCACGAGGTAATTCACGAGCACCGCATCCATGTCCGTGCCCCCGAGTTGGGTGTCTCCAGAAGTGGCTTTCACCTCGAACACTCCATCCCCGAATTCCATTACCGTAACGTCCAGTGTTCCCCCACCCAGGTCGAACACCAAAATTTTCTGTTCGCCCGTCTTCTTATCCAATCCATAGGCCAGGGAGGCGGCCGTGGGTTCGTTGATGATGCGGATGACCTCCAACCCAGCAATGCGGCCGGCATCCTTAGTAGCTTGGCGCTGGTTATCATCAAAATACGCGGGAACTGTAATAACCGCTTTCTCCACCTTGTCCCCGAGGAAGGACTCCGCGTCCTTCTTTATCTTTTGGAGGATGAATGCCGAAATCTGGGGGGGCGTGTAAGTTTTCCCATGCACTGTATAGGTGTGATTGGTTCCCATCTTCCGCTTGGCCGCGGTGATGGTTCCTTCCGGATTGGAAACGGCTTGCCGGCGCGCGGGCTCCCCGACTAACACCTGGTTGTCTTTGGTGAATGCCACCACGGAAGGAAAGGCCTTTCCATATAGAGTGTTGCCTTCCGCGCTTGGGATGATGCGGGGCTTCCCCCCTTCTAATACGGCCGCGGCCGAGTTGGATGTCCCCAAGTCGATTCCAATCACTTTACTCATTGTTTTTCCCCCCTGTGGTGTTATGGATTTCCGGATCGGTTGTTTGTGTGTCCGGAGTGAAAGTATTTACATTGACTTTGGCCGTGCGGAGCACGGTATCATTGAATAGGTAGCCTTTCTGGTATTCTTCCAGAACGATTCCCTCTTCTTTTTGGGGGTCGTTTCCCTGTTGCAGGCACTCGTGAAAATGGGGATCGAATTTTTTTCCTTTGGCTAAAATAGGGCGGATACCATGGTGATTCAATATGGCCAGGAATTGCTGACGGAGGGATTCCATTCCTTTCAACAAATCGGGGGAGGCATGCTGGGCCGCGGCGTCTAATGCATCCGCGAATGAGAGGAGGTCGCGGAACGCCAATGCCTTTCCCTGCATCTGACTCTCAGCCATTTCCCGCACCATGCGTTTGCGGTAATTCTCAAAATCCGCCTGCACCCTCTGAAGGGTGGCGAGGAGATCATGTGAGGAGAGAGAGGATTTAGGAGACTCCTGAGAGGAATGAGAGGATTTGGGAGAATCGGGGGGGGTGGGGGATTCAATGGTCTCCGGAGGAGAAGACGATTTCAGGTTTGCGAGTGGGGGTTTGGGATCGGCCATGAGAGTCACCAGATTTCAAAAGTGTCCATATTTTTTGGATAATAACATGGATTTCTAGTCATCCTTCATTTAAACCTTCCGGTCCTGAAGAAAAGCATGCCGTCCCTCCGGCAGTCCGGGTTCCGGATTGTCATCCGCCGGGTGGAACCGCCTTTCGAGCGGGATCCTGAGCAAGAAATGGAGTGGATCTGTCAAAGCCTGGGTTTCCTCCCCCTGAGGGGGGATCGGACGGCCATTGATATTTTCAAGCGGGTAGTGAAGGCCACCGAGGAAGGAAATGGAATTTCTTCCACCCAATTGGCGATCGCCTTGTCGTTGTCCCGGGGAGCGGTTATCAATCAACTCAACAACCTCCTCCGAAGTGGGTTAGTGGTGAAGGAAGGTCACAAATATTTTGCCCGCTCCCGGAGCATGGTGCGCACCCTCCGGGAGGTGGAGGAGGATGTCAAGCGCATATTCGACACGATGGAAGCGTATGCGCGGGAGATAGACAAGGAATTCGGCGTCTGGGAGAATGATTTTCCGGGGAGATGAATAGCCTCCGATCATTTTAGCGTTGATGAAAAGCATTCTCATTTATTGGTGAGCGTTTCCTAGAATTGTATGACATGGCACGCAGTATTATTTCCAGGCGTGTGGGTGCATGAGCTTTCCCACGCACTAGGATGCGTGCTCTCGGGGGTGCCGGTGCACCGGATTGAAGTGAAGATGTCCTCCGGAAGGGTGGTGCATGCCCCCCCTACGTGCCGGGGGAGCGTGCTCATCGGTCTCGCTCCACTCGTTATAGGCACTTTCCTGGCGCTGTTCGCTTTCTCCTGGGGGAAGGCGGAGGGATGGTCTTCCCCTTTCTTGGCCCTATTTTGGGGATGGTTGGGTTTCGCCATCGCGTTTCATTCCATCCCCAGCTATACGGATATGCGCAACATCCCCGCCACCGCCGTGCGTCGGATGGGAGAATTGTGGACAAGCAACCATTCCCTGGGGAGGAAATTAGTCTTTTCCCCAGGGTATGGAGGGGCATGGGTGGGGGGATGGATGATGGCCATAGGGGGAATGCTGGTCAACACCTCGGTTTTATTCAGGATCCTTTGGGGAATTGGGATATGGGGGGTAGCGTGATCTTTTATAGCGGGGGGGAGTGGGGGTGTCATGCGAGCATGGGGCATCTTAGGGATTTTGGGCATCCTCGCCCTGGCGGGATGCATTGATCTCATTTACGCCCCCGACCCGGGGAAGACACAGAACCCGGTGGCGTGCGATTTGTTCACCGATTTCACCAGCAAGGACGCGTGCTTCCGTGATAAGGCGGTAGCGGAGAAGGATGGGTCCGCGTGTGAACGGATTGTGACCCCGGAGATTAAGGATGAGTGTTGGGCGCGCCTCTCCCCTATCCTGAAAGATATTTCCCTCTGCCTGCGAGTAACTTCTCCATCCACCCAGGCGACGTGTTTTGAATCCCAACCCGGTTTACTCGCGGCCGGGAAAATATGCCCATCCTTTACATTGGCATCCGAAAGGGAAACCTGCTACTATCATGCCGCCCGCGTGACGAATGATTACATTTTGTGCGAGAAGACGGGGGCGCAGAAGGATGCCTGTTTGAATGCGGTAGCCATCCGGTTGGCATCCGCGAGCGTGTGCTTAGGTATTTTGAACCTGGATTCCAGGGATACGTGCCTCCATGATACGGCCATCGCTTCCAAGGAAGGGGCGGCTTGCGGGCAAATCCAATCCCTTTCCATGAGGGATGACTGCTTTTTGAGCGTGGCCGTGGCCCAAGTGAATAGCAAGCTCTGTGCGTCCATTGCGAGTACGCCATTGAAAGCCTCGTGTTTGGTGCAGGTGAAGAATGCCGCCACCTCCACATTGGAATGCCAAACCCTCTCTGATTTCGCATTGCGGGATGATTGCTTGGTGCAGTTGGCCTCGTCCAATATCCAAACCGATATCTGCGGTCTCGTCCTCAACGATGCCAAACGGGTTACTTGTTATGCACAAGTGGCCTTGCGCGTGGGGGATGTGGGAATCTGCGACTACATCATCCAAGCGGTTGAAAAGCAGGCGTGCATCCAACGCATCGCGTCCAATAAAGGAACATTAGAGGCCTGCGATTTCTTGAGTGGGGTGCCCCGGGACGAATGCATCATCCAGATTGCCGTGAAAGAAGGGAGCATGCAGTATTGCCTCTTCACCCGCACCATAACTTCGAGCGTGGATTACACTGATTTATGTTATGCCACCGTAGCTAAACAGACCAACCAGCCCCAACCCTGCTTGCGTATCCAGGAGGCGGGAGAAAAGGATTCGTGCCTGCACGATGTGGGCATCGCCACCCAAAATGTCTCGACGTGCGGTTTCATTACTTCAAAATCCATCCTAAGCGCGTGCCTCGCGGCCGTTGGCGCCAGTCAAGGGGATGCCTCGGCCTGCGCCTCCATTCCAGTGAAAGAAAGCAAGGATGCGTGTTACAAAGATCTGGCTATCCAACAGGATAATGCCGGGTTGTGCGGGAACATATTGAATAATTTCACCCGGGATGCGTGTTATTCTCGAGTAGGGCGAGACACCTCCGATGTGGGGGTTTGCCTGCTCATCATTTCATCCACGCTGGAGGATGCCTGCGTGAGCGAGGTGGCCATTGCGCTATCCGATGCCACGTATTGCCAACACATAGGGACGAGTAACATCATCCTGCAGGACGATTGCCTGGAGAAGGTGGCCCTGGCCCGCGCGGAATATTCCATCTGTGCCGGGCTTTCTAATGATACCAAGCGGGGGGTCTGCACGGGGAAGGTGGCCGTGCTGACGGGGAATGCCAACGCCTGCGGAGCGCTTCCTCTGGCGCCGGTGAAGGACAAAATTTTCCAATACAAAGCGCGGGACGCCTGCTGGAATCAAGTGGCGACCCAGGGAAAAGTCCCCGAGCTCTGCGCCAACATATATGATGATACCCTCCGGAGTGCGTGTGAACCATGAGACGAAAAAAGTTGGGAACCAGAAGGACGTGGGGCAATACTTCCATCGCCGAGGTATTAGGATATCATGTCAACCGTGTCCGGGGCGATCATCGCATCCTCTTTCTATGGGTGGTTGAAATATTGTTGGCCGTTGGATTGGCCGCGAGCATGGCCATCTACTTGGACCCGGATATCAATGTGGTCCCTTTTCCATGGAATATTATCGCCTTCCTGATTATGTTGAGTATTGGGATTTGGCTCCACACCTATACGCGGCCCTACCGGATGGCCCGGCGAGTAATGTATAAGCGTTCCCGCAGCTAAACCATTCCTATCCTCTGATTGAAAAAAAAGAAATTTTGCATCCGTTCTAAAATCACCTATTTAGATCAACCCGAATCCAAAAATAGATACTTTTTTTGATCAAAATTTTTTTCTAGAAAAGAGCACGTTTTTTGATCAAACTTTTTCCTAAAAAAAGTCCGTTTTTTGATCAAACTTTTTTCTAAAAAAAGTCGTTTTTTGATCAACCTTTTTCCTAAAAAGTTTGAAAAAAAGGAAAAGGCCGGGTAGCCGGCCGTATTCCATTTATGCTCGGCGCGCGCGGCGTCGCGCGGGGCGTCGGGCCGCGGGCTTTCGGGCCGTCGTACGGCGTCGCGTAGTGCGGCGTCGGGCGGTGGTCGTTGTGGCCTTGCGGCGCACTCGGCGTCTTTTTGCCGGTCGGGCGGCGGATGCAGCAGCGCTGCGGCTTCTTGCTCTTCGTCTTACAGCCATTTGGGTTTACCTCCTTATAGGCAACAGTTAATTATGTGCAAGCAACCAATCGCGGTATATAAATGTTTGCCAATTTGTCATCGTAATGCATACAAATACGCGTTTTACATCATCAAATGATCGTGCACCGCGCCAATGGGTGCGCGTCGTGGCCGCGGGAACATTTGATTGGGTGCACCCGGGACATGTGCATTTTCTTTCGGCGGCCAAGGCGCTGGGGGATCATCTCACCGTGATTGTAGCCCGGGATGCCACGGTGCGCCGCATCAAAGGGACTTTCCCTATTACCCCCGAGGAGGGCCGAAAAGCCGTCATTTCGGCCGTGAGGGGGGTGGATGCAGCCGTTTTAGGGAACGAGGGGGATATTTTCCAAAAAATAGTTGAATTGAACCCGGATATCCTGGCGATGGGGTATGATCAACAGCCGGAGGATGAGGCATTACGGAAGGCTTTGGCGGAGCGGGGGCTTTCGTGCCAAGTCGTGCGCATCTCCTCCTGGCATCCGGAATCCAATAAAACATCGGTGCTCAAAAGGCGGTTGGGTATAGAAACAAATCGCCTCACCACGTGATGGCCACCTGGTCGGTGCGGTAGCGCTGGTTGACGGTCGTTTCGTTGATGATTTGTTTCCGTCCAGAGGCGTGTTCGATCCACGCTTGCCAGGCAATCATGGCCCCATTGTCCATCGCATAGGGAGTGGGGACTATGTGAAGGGCGGCTCCGCGTTCTGCGCAGAGGGTGCGGAGCATATTTCCTAAGGCGCGGGAGGCGGCTACTCCTCCAGTGACGAGCACTTCTTTCTTTTCAGTATGCGCGAGCGCCCGTTCGGTGACTTCACTAATCATGGCGAAGGCGGTGTGCATGAATGAATAGCACAAATCATTTTCGTCGGTTTTTCCTATTTTTTTTTGAGCCTCCGTGAGCAGCCCAGCGAACACCAGATCCATCCCTTTCACCGAATAAGGGAGAGGAATCAGGTTTTTTCCTTTGGTATAGTTTTGGTCAATCACCGGCCCCCCCGGGAAACCATATCCCATTTTCCTCCCAAATTGGTCGAGGGCGTTCCCCACCCCCATATCTAATGTTTCCCCCAGGATGCGGTAGCGTCCATTTTCTTCCGCGATAATCTGGGTGTTGGCCCCCGAAGCATACACCACTACCGGGTCCCCCGCCCCTGTCTTTTTTTTCCCTATTTCGATGTGGGCGACGCAGTGGTTAACCCCCAAGAGGGGGATGGCATATTTTTGGGAGAGGAATCGGGAGGCGATAGCCCCCGTGCGGAGGCAGGGACCTAACCCTGGTCCTTGGGCAAAGCCGAGGAGTGATATATCCTTCATTCCCAATCCGGCGTGTGTAAGTGCGTCCCGGATGATGCGCGGACCGTTTGCGAGATGGTGTTCGGCCGCGAGGCGGGGATGAATGCCCGCGTCGGAATGGGTGTAGGATGATTTGGTATTGGCGAGCACATCCCCTTTCTCATCCACGATTCCCGCGCCGAAGGTGTGGGCGGTGCTCTCGAGGCCGAGGGTGTAGGGCATAGGGAGTTACACCCAAATGAAAATTATAAAGAGATTGAAGGCCACGTGAGCAATGAAACCAGGGAGGATGGATTGCCCTTCCTTCCTTGAATAGTTGAGGATGAGGGCGGCGAGGAATGTTCCCAAAACCTCGAGAATTGACCCATACCCCAGATGAAAGGCGGCAAAGAAGAGGGCGGAGGGAATGTTTCCAAATACGGTGTAGGCGAATCCCCTGAAAAACATCTCTTCGGCGAGCGCGACGAATATCACATAGAGCAGAGTAATGAGGGGAACCACCGCCAATGTTTGAGCGTAGGCCACCACGCCTTGGGTATCATCCACTCCCCCCAAAGATCCGAGGAGGTGAATCCCCAAGTTGAGGAAAACCAGGGCGAGAATGGTGATGAGAATAAGGGGAAGGTGTTTGGTGTTTAGTTTTTTCCCGAAGAAATCATACCGCGCGAACAAGGGAATTTTGGATAGGAGGAGGGAGGCGAGGAAGAAGAAGAGGGGGAGGGCTAGCGGATAAGTTTGGATCAGATGGTCGATTTCCATTCGCTATACCCACAGTTCCCGCATGATTCACGATTGGTATGCATCGCCAGAAATACTCCAGGCCCGCATTTGGGGCAGAATTTCCCTTTTCGCGCGATGGCATCCGTTTTAGTTTCATACCGCGTGGATTTGCTCGTCTTTTTGGTTTTGGGGGCGGGTTTTCCTTTGTCGGCCATAGGGCTTATTCACCTCGTCACTCGGTCTCCGGTTTGGTTTCGGATTTGGTTTCAGCGGGCGGGGAATCTTTTGTTTCAGTCCCCCCACTGGGTGTATCCTTTGGGGACGTTTCTTTTTCCCCGGTGCTAATTCCATGGCGCTTGCGCGCGTATTCGGGTTCAATTCTAAGCAGGTCTTCCATCGAATCGTATTTTTTGGCAAACCCCACTACGCGGGAGGTGCCGAAAGTGTGGTCGATGTTCTCGATAATAACTAACTGTTCATCCACCCCCAATTGGGCCGCCAGGCGGGTGCGCAATGTTTTCCGGTCGGGAATGGTTTTCACATCCAATAGCTCGAAATTGAGTTCTTCCCGGTGCAAGAGGGGGTTCTTGTGGCGTCCTTCGATCTCTATTTCCATGTTTTCACCCTCATCGGCTCAGGCGCAGGGCATATTTGCCCTGGCCCTTGATTCCCATCTTCTGGGCGACTTCGCTTTTTTCAGGATTCACGAAATACACGAGGCCCGACCAGAAGGTCGTGGATTCGGTGCTGTGGCAGACCGGGCACTCCTTCTCATCCTCGTACAGTTTATTGCAGGAGCGGCACGCCTTCTCTTTCATGCGACATCCCCTCCCTTGGGGGGCGCTTTGCCCTTGGGTTTAGCGACGCGGGCGGGTTTGATCTTGGCCCATTCCTTCTTCCCCAACCCGGGTTGGCGCATGGTCAACCCTATTTTTGAATCGGGCACTGAATTCTTCATGCTCACGCTCACGATGCGGGCGATGACATTATCCCCCACCTTCAAGGTGCGCTTGCTATCCCGTCCAATGAATCCAGGGAGTTTAGCGTCGAAGCTCACGAAGTCATCGGCAATTTGGGACACATGAATCAACCCCTCAATGGGGCCGGTGCGGAGGAACGCCCCGAACTCCGTGGCCTCGGAGATGTTTCCTTCCACGACTTCATTCACTTGGGGTTTGTATGAAATGAATGTGATCTGGGAATCGAAATAGGCCGCGGGGTCTCCGGGAACAATTTTCCCTTCCCCTAACCGTTTGGCGTCCACGATGGCCACCACCACCCCCGTATCGGGATCCACGAGCCCCTCCACGTCCTCGCGCACGATTTCTAAAACCGCATGGTCCAGATGGCCCGAGAATTTGGTGGGGGGCACCCGGATGGTATCACGAATGGTAATGAGCGCGTACATGGAAAAACCCTATTGCCAATCCAGGTATTTGGACTGGCGCACGACTATAGCCCGCTGGGGAGCGTTTTTAAGGCTTTGTCTCAGGGCCTTGTCGTTGGTGGCCACGATCATTCCTTTGGTGGCCAATTGGCGTAAGGCGTCATCTCCATTGGCGGCCGTGACCGAAATGATTTCCACTCCAAAACGGGGAAGCGCATCCAGCGCCACGCGAGCCGCTGTCCCTGTTTTCCCGCGTTCAATGGAGAGGGATTGAAGCTCCTGCTTCACCTGGATGGGAATGACAAGCGCACAAGGGCCCACCAAATCCTTAATCTGCGTGAAGATGTCGATCTTCAACCGGGTCATGTCGAGGAGGAGATTAGTATCCAGGGCCACGTGCGGGAGGGAAATAGCATCACCTGATACGGGAATAGCGGGGGATGGTTTATATAGAGCGGCCTCCGATTCTGACATAGGATAGGAGGGGTTAGCTGATGGATATTGTTGGATTTTTTGATGTAATCACTAAGCCGGAGGCAACCCTGACACGTCTACGGAAGAATGCGAATACTGGGGAAGCGGTTAAATTGTATGCCATTGCCGGAGGGATTTTTGGTCTGTTGCTCGCACTCATGGTGGTGACAGTGAGCGGTATCATTGGTCTAACGGCACTCACTGGAAACCAGACTGGCATGATGGGAATGTTAGGTGGTTTAGGGTTATTGTCGCTCATCGTACTCCCTATTCTGGGAGCACTTTTTTTCATCCTCATTTTTGGTTTCCAAAGCGGATTGTATTTCCTAGTGGCGTCATTACTTGGGGGAAAAGGGACTTTTGCTCATAACATTTTCCTAAATTCACGATTTTTTTGGCCGGTGTTTGTGGTGAACATCATCACGGCGGTATTGAGTGTTATTCCCATCCTAGGACTGCTTATCCAGTTGGGTTGGTGGATTTATGCGATTTACTTGACGGTCATTTGGATATCCATAGCAAATGGAATCAGCAAGCTGAGAGCGTTCGTCGTATGGTTAATCCCATCCATCGTCATTCTGGGAATCCTGTTCCTTATCTTCGGGGCCGTTCTACTGGCAACCATCGGGGCGGCGGGGGCAAATCTCGGTTGATTTGAAAATGGGATAGGAATTTTATTTAGTGTACGATTCCCCATCCCCCCAGCCGCCACGCGGCTTTGTCGCGGCGGGAGATGGCGATCTTTTGCCCTTCCTCCACGGGCATCTTTCCTTTCAGCTTGAGGTGAAAGGTATTTTTCTTGATTGACACGATTTCCCCTACTTGAGTATGGGTGCCGATGGTGAGAACCAACAATTCATGCACATGGGGAAAGGGCAGTTTTTCCCCGAGAAGGCGGGGCAGTTCGTGCCACTCCATGGTAAATGTCTCCGTGGGAGCGGGCATCGATCCCGGGGCGGAGAGGATCTGGCCTTTGAACTTGTCCATACTGGTTATCCCCGGGTCTAGGAGCGTGCCAACCGCAATCAACCCTCCCGGGTGCGCAGTCTTCAGTTCCCCTTCCGCGATGTGGATGGAGTCCACGTGGATACGGAAAGGTTTTCCATCGATGCCGGGGGTGATTTCCACTTCCTGTCCTTTGGAAAGGAGTCCTTGCACGATGCTTCCTCCTAAAACCCCTCCTTTGATTTGAGAAATTTCCGTTCCCGGACGATTCACATCGAATGAGCGGGAGATATACATTCGGAATGGTTTTTTCTCGTCGACCGGGGGCGTTGGAATGTAGGTCTCGATGGCTTCGATCAGCGCATCGATGTTGACATTGAATGTCGCCGAGATGGGGATGATTGGCACGTTTTCATAGCCATAGTCTTTCAAGAACTGCACTATTTCGGCGTGACTTTCTTGGGCCCGCTCGGGGGGCACGAGGTCCACTTTATTTTGTACTACGACGATGTGGGTGATGCCCCCGATCTGGAGGGCCAGGAGGTGTTCCGCGGTCCGGGGTTGGGGGCATTTTTCATTGGCAGCCACGACGAGCAACGCGCCTTGCATGAGGGCGGCGCCCGAGAGCATCGTAGTCATGAGCGTCTCGTGCCCGGGGGCATCGATGAAAGAGACCTTGCGCCTGATTTTTCCTTTTACCCCATCCTTCTCGGGGGCGACACCATATTTGGCGACTCCTTCAATGCCCGGGTATTCATAGAAAGTGGTGTCCGCGTAACCCAGGCGGATGGATATGCCCCGTTTCAGTTCTTCGGAATGGGTGTCGGTCCATTTACCGGACAAGGCCTGTGTTAAACTGGTTTTTCCATGGTCCACGTGGCCTATCAATCCGATGTTTATTTCCGCTTGGTGGGGGCCGGGCGCGTTCTTTTCTTTTGAGGTTTTGGTCGTGGGTTTCATGTCATGGATTGAAGACTCGGCGGGTTGGATGTCCAGGGCTGCGGCGGCGGATATTTCTTTCTTTTTGCGAGGCATATTTGGAAGAGGGTGGGGAACAGGATTTAAGCTATTCCTTCGCCTCCGTTTTTTCCTCTTTCTTGCCCCACAATTCGTCCAATGAAGGTGAACCGGATTGGGTCACCTTGATGTTGACCTGGTGGATATCCTCCGCGATGGTGTTGCCGCGCAATGGACGTTTGCGCCGTTCGCCTTTCTCGCCTTTCCGAAATCCCACTCCCGGAAATATCAATAATTTTTTTCTTCCAGTCCCAGGAAATCGGCTAATCATGGGGGTGCCTGTCTTGTCCGAGCCCCCGGTAATGAGCCCTTTATATCCGTCGAGACCGATGGGGGATAAATCCACTTCATCCCCTATCTTTTTCCCCACGAAGGGGGTTTGCTCCAATTTCTTGGTGTAGGCTTTCCGTGCCTGCGGGTCTGAGACCACGATATTCATTCGTATCCCTCCTCGGGTGGTGTTTCTGATACGCGTAAACGGTGAATGTCCTTGAGCAATTCTTTCTCTTCCGGAGTTATTTTATCTCCCAGTTTCATGAGTATCGCGTGCATGGCTGGAGCAATATATGAATAGAATACGTCATGCGGATTCACATTCTTCCCAATAACCCCTTGGTCGATGGAGATGGCGACATCCTTCCCGGTCTCCGCGATTTCGATTTCATCCTTCTCGGATTGGATGCCTACGACCCTCCCCACTTTTTCCCCGCGCGCATTAAGGAGTTCCGTCCCCTTCTTCAGGCGCCCATTCAGGATGCGCACCCCCACTACGGCGGGTTTAGATTGACGAAAAACAAATCCGGGTAGGACTTGGAGTTTACAGGGGAAAATGACCTGTTGCATTAGACGAATATTTGACTGGCTCTTCTGCGTCTCCACCCAGGCCAGGTAGTCTTCCGTCAGGGAATAGATGATGGTGCTCTCAAATAGTTTCACTTGTTCTTTTTCCGCGTCCCCGCGGGCGGCGTCATGCACGGAGGTGTTGAAAGCAAAGATAACCCCCAAATAGGGGTCTTTCGCCCGGATGGCCGCAGCCTCCATGACATCCCGGCGGGTCACCTGGCCCACATCCGCCCGTTTGATACGAATAGAATGGGTTTGGAGGAGTTTCACTAGGGCTTCGAGACTCCCAAGCGTATCCGTTTTGAGGATAACCCCCAGGTGGTCGTTCTCTATTTTGATTCGGTTCACTTCCTGCGTGATGTGCTGGGCTTCATTTCCCGTATGCACCACCAGGAAAGGCGATCCGGCTAAGGCGTTGTCCAGGTCGGGGGCTGAAATCTTGACTCCGGCGGCCGCATATATTTCCTTCACCGAAATGAATGTTTCCGCCATACGGATATCCGTGAGAATATTGGGTCGCAACAGGGCGCGCACTTTGGATTGAATAACCCCATCCCTTCCCGCCACTACAAAGGCATCCCCCACCTTGATGTGGCCATCGTAGAGGATGACATCCAATGTCGTGCCCATTCCTTTTTCCTCGCGCACCTCGAGACACGTCCCTTTCCCCGGGGAATTGGAGACGACCCGCAGTTTGGTTTCCAAAAATTTTTGGGATATTCCCGCGAGGAACACCAGCATCTCAGGGATGCCTTCCCCCGTGGGGTTGCAGATGGGGACGATGGCAATTTCTTTCGTGGTATCTTCCACCCGGTCAAATCGTTCACTGGCGAAACCCATCCCATGCAATTCCCCCACAAGAGTATAGAGGCGCTCGTCCAACCGCTTCTGTACCGCAGGAAGCTGGCGGGCGTGGTTCTCGAGGAATGAACCGGGGGCGCTGTCATACCCTTCAAGGAGGTCCAGTTTGTTCAACCCCACCACAAACGGCACTTTGTAGGCGCGGAGGATGGAGATGGCTTCCCTAGTTTGGGGTTGCAATCCCTTATTCACATCCACGAGCAACACCCCCAAATCCGCGATGCTGCTCCCCCTTTCGCGGAGGTTGGCAAAGGCTTCATGACCGGGGGTATCGATGAAGAGCAATCCCGGGATGGATAGCTTGAATCCGAATTTTTGGATGAGGGGACCCGCGATATTTTGAATCGTGGAAAGGGGTATTTCCGTGGCCCCAATGTGCTGGGTGATAAACCCCGCTTCTTTCGCCGCGACATTCGTTGAGCGGACCTTGTCCAAAAACGTTGTTTTTCCACTGTCCACGTGACCCAAGACCGCGACAATGGGTGTGCGCAACGTGGTATATTTGTATTCTTCCATGCTATTTCCCTCATCACCAAATTTGACGCAGCCAGAGGAAGCTTTTGATGAAATTCGTCTCAAAAGTTCCCGGGATCCGGCGGCACGAGGAACTTCCCTTCCCAAGGGCTTAAAAAATGGCCTACTGCTGGCGATAGCGTTGGAGGGTATCCTCAATATATTCTAATTTTATTCCAGCGCTGGCGAGCATCGTCTCGCTTTCCGCCCCGTCATGGTATTTGCCTTGGCTTAAAACACGGGTAATGCCCACTCCGATGATGAGCATGGCGCACGTTCGGCAGGGGGTCATTTTGCAATAGAGGGTGGTATCCTGGAGGGAGATACCTTGTCGGGCCGCCTGAAGAATGGCATTCTGTTCGGCATGCAGGGTGCGGACGCAATGCCAGCTCTCCCTCCCATCCTCATGGACCACCTTCTTCATCTGGTGCCCCACTTCATCGCAGTGTTTCATCCCGGGAGGGGATCCCACGTAACCTGTTGTGAGGATATGTTTCCCCCTCACGATCACGCAACCGCTTCGCCCCCGGTCACAGGTCGCGCGTTTGGCCACGACCCTAGTCATCTCCATGAAATACTCGTCCCAGGAGGGGCGGCGATGGAAATAATTTAGCTTGTCTAGGAAGGATGAAATTTCCTGATAGAAGTCCTCAAATGTCCCATTATTGAGCACCACGAAATCGGCCATTTCCTTTACCGCCAGTAATTGTTGCCCGGCGCTGTCGGGGTTAGTATATTCCCGCTCTTCCATCTGCTTGAAATCATCGAAATTTTGTGGATCGTTTTCCCGGTTACGTAGGCGAGCCCTCTCAAAACGCGCCTGAATATCGGCGTCCACGAAGATGAGATAAAAATCCTTATTTTTTTTGAGCTCCTCCACTTCGGCCGGATTGCGGATGGACGCAAAGGAATAGTTTCCACCCGGATCGATGTCGGCCAGCGCCCGTTTGGCGAGGACAGCGTTTCCCTCTTTCTGGCGCAGATCAGTTCCGAGGGTAATCAGACCCTCCCGCGTGATGGGAATTCCCAAGACATTCGATTCCTTGCGCAATTCATCAGAGAGGGAACGGCGGACAAACCCTTTTCGTTCAAGAAACTCGGCGAGCGTATCCTTCCCCGCGGCATAAAATCCGGTGATGCCCATTAACATGCGTTTCCCCCCACCCTTCCTTACGTCGAAAGAGACATAAAAACCATGCTCATTTTAGGCCCGTGCTCCCGAATCCCTTGTCCCCTCGGATGGTAGTATCCAATTGGGTGACTTCTTCAATCTCCGGGTGGGCGATGGGTTGGATGAGAAGTTGGGCGACTTTTTGGCCCTTTTCGAGGGTAATGGGTTCCTTTCCATGATTGATCACCACGATCTTTATTTCCCCCCGGTAGGTTTCGTCCAAAACTCCCCCCATGACGTGAAGCCCGTTCTTCAACGGGGGCCCCGATTTGTCCCAAATCAGCCCCACGTGACCTGGAGGGAGAGCCAAGGCAATGCCCGTGGAAACAGCCATTCGTTCCCCGGGTTGGATAACGTATTCGTCATTCGCATACAGGTCCATCCCCGCGTCTCCGGGGATGGCATACTTGGGTAGGATGGCGTCGGGGTGGAGTTTCTTAATGCGCAGGTGCATCCCAGGGCAAGGTTATTAATCAATAAAAACGTTCGGGTTAGATGAAAAGAAATAATATGCCAAGAATTAGCCCTTTTCTTGGTGGAATAATAGTAAAAAGGCCTTATCAATATTCAGAATTGACAGTGAATGATAAACGAAGATTAGACACAATGTATGTTCGCGTAGGAAGATATCGTAGAAAAGAATTAATAACTGATAAAGAGGCCGCTAACGTTTACACCTTTGCCAAAAACTACTATATTAAGCATGGAAAGATACCTACAATGGAAGAATTACGCGTGGTATTTCCATTCCTAAATAACGCTTGGCAAATAATTTTTCGCAAACGTGAAAAGATATAGTAAACTACCCCCCAATCAATGGATAGCCATTCAATTGGGGGATAAAAGAAAGTAGGTTGCCCTATTTCCCCAACACATGTCGGTCGTGGACACTAGTATACGTGTGCACCTCTTCCGGGGTGAACCATAGGGGAATTTCGCGCTGGGCGTCTTCCTGGGAGGAGGAGGCGTGCACGAGGTTGCGAATGACCTGATCGTGGACGTCTGCGTACGCGAAACTTTGGTGCGTGAAGTCTCCTCGGATGGTTCCAGGGAGAGCGGATTTGGGTTCGGTGGGCCCGATCATTTTCCTCACTTGGTCGATGGCATGAATACCTTCCACCACGATTGCCAATACCGGTCCCTCCGTGAGAAAGCGCACGTTCTGGTCGAACACCTTTTCCCCGCGGCGCTGTGCCACGTCTGCGTAATGGGCGGCGGCGTGGTCCTTGTCCACCCACACCATTTTGCACCCTACTATCTTCAATCCCACATCCTCGAACCGGCATAGTATACGTCCCATGAGCCCGCGTTGAACGGTATCGGGTTTTAACAAAATGAGGGATCGTTCCAACACAGAATCAACTCGACACTTCTTCTTTCTTCTTGGCCTTTTCGTGCTGTCGTTGGGCAATGTTGGCGGCTTTGGTCTTGGCGAATTCTTTGGTCCACCGGGTTTTCCGGGGCTGGCGTTTTAGTTTAATCATGTTGGTCTCGCACTTCCGAGAGCAGAAGCTGAACACTTGGCCGGTTTTCTTCACGAATAAGAGGCCGGTTCCCTTGGCAATTTTGTTCCCGCAGAAAGTGCAATCCATCCCCTTTCCCTTCCTTCACCGCGCGCGGATCTCCTTGGCCTCGCGCTCCGTATTCAACAATACCAACACGTCCCCTTTCTTGAGGTTGCCTTTCACATTTCTTCGTTTTACGCGCCCTTTTTCGGGGCCGTCCAAAATCTTGCATAGGACTTGAGTTATCTCGCCATGCACGCCCGTGCGTTTGACTATTTCCACGACTTCCGCGGGGGTTCCCATTTCACTCATAAACCATCACCTATTTGGCCAATTCCATCAGTTTTTTAGCAAGGGTTTCTAGTTCATTCTGCGCATCCCCGGGTTCCACCACCGCAACGGCAGCCGTCCCTACTCCCAACCCTGATTTTTCTCCCAGCTCCTTCTTGGATCCCATGAAGGAATAGGGGATTTTTTTCTCCTTGCAGAGCAAGGGCAGATGCATCGTCAACTCTTTTGGATTGACATCCTGGGCAATCACCACCAACTTTGCCTGGTCGCGCTCGATGGCCTTGGTGACTTCATTGACCCCGATGCGAAGCTTCCCATTCTTTTTCCGGAGTTCGGATAGGAATTCCCCCTGCTGTTCCTGCAGGGCCTTGGGGACGTCAAATACAGTACTCATGCTCAACCACCTCACCCTCGCGGGTTCATCGGCGAAAAAATCGCCTGTTTCTAACCTAAAGCCCCGGGAAAGGGCTTATAAATGGAGGCCTAGCGGCGGCGATGAGGCCATCGGGGAATGATCCTCCTAAAGCGTGATGGGGGACGGACAGATTTTTTTTGGGTATTCTTTCCGCGAGGATGGAGAGCCAAATCCACTAGAAACTGAGGGGATTGCCCGCGGACATATTCCACATCCCGGAGCTTAAATTTCTGTGAAATAAAAGAAGCCGGATCTTCGCCACGGCCTACCTTGACTAAAACACCTATCCCACACTTCCGGAGCAACTGCGGGTCGGCATCGCTGATGGCCATGGTTGTTTTGGGATTGAATGACCAGCCCTTTCGCCCGAAATGCGATTTGATGGCCGGGATTTTTTCGACGGCCGGAATAGATGTGTGCGTTTCGCCCACGAAATATTCCAATCCACTCACTTTCCCAGCGCGAGCCCCGCGATCGAACGTTTGTTTCGATCCGACAACGGCATCCACTCTCAATCCGAACCGCCCACGAAGGTGGGCAGCTAATCGTTTCCCTAAAATGTCGGACGTTCCGGTGGTAAGGACGATTTTCACGCCTGGATTTTCCCTCTTGATCTGTTGAAGGGCGCCAATCACCCCCCAGTTGAATATACCTTCTCCGTAGGCACGATCAACTATTTCCTTCCAATCTCGTGCCGTCCATCCATGGCTCTTCTGAAGTTCATGCCCCCAATGTTTGACATCGGCAAAATTGGCTTTCCCAGATTTGACGCGCGCTTTCTGTTCAGCGTAAGCCTGCCGTGCCCCTTCGGGGCCAAGGATTTTTTCGAGCGCCCGATAAGGAGTTAGAACATCCAATAGAGTGTAATCAATATCCACTACAATGGTATCGATGCGCGGGGGGATTGAAGCTGTCTTCCTCTTCACGTAAAACAGGGCTGATTGAAGGGCATAGCTGCCCAATAGTTTAGCTTTCCCGAGTCCCATGCACTTTCATCGTGTGCCCCTTTTTGTACTTTTCTGCATTTTCCATGTTCCTCCACCTTTTCTGCCCAAATATGAGCGGGCTTTCACTGCTGAGTAAAAAACAGGGGCTGCCCATAATGCCATTCTTTGTTTTGAGCTTAAGCTAGAATAGGCTGAAATTCCTCTTTGGAATGCTCGTAACACACTCGGATTCACGAATGCATTTACTCTTTTTCGACCAAACATTTTACGTAATTGAAGAACCCCTTTCCATTGGCGAACCGCTTGTTTCCACGTTTCCCGGATTGAAGCAGGAGGGTGATAAACAACTCGAGCACTTGGAATTCGACGAACATTTTCAATACCTAATCGTAATGAAATAAACAAATCATCGTTTAGAATAGTAGATGGGATGTGGCCAATTTTAGGCACGGCTGATCCGCGCATCATCAAACACTTTCCGTCCAAATAGCGAAATCCGGCCACTTGATGGGGTATATCGGCTAAATTTTCAGATAGCTTCCTATTTCGCGATGCGTGTATAGAGGCACCCACCCCCTCCAATCTAATATTCGTCTTTAATTCGTTATACAGCCTGGCGAGGGCATAAGTGGAAATAGTAACATCTCCTGTAATGAGTGCTAAGGCAACCGATTTCGACGTCCATGCATGAGTTAAAATTGCATTTAGTGCCTCTGGTCGATTCGAAATGGATCGCTGTATAATAACAATATTTTCCTTCGGAATATTAAGTCGATGAATAGCTAAACGAATGGCTTCAACATTTTCTTTCAGCTTTTTTGAATTTGAATCATTGGCACAAACAATAATCCTTTTTTCTACTCCAACCAAATCAGCATTCCACACCGATGCAATAGTCTGCCCAATGAATTCTGGTTCACGATGCGTTGTAATCCCGATGACGAGCTGATGCATAACAGGAATTTAGTATGGGCCCCTATTAATTCTCCTATTTTTGGGGGATAGATGCGAAATTCAATAGCCGCTGGGGCAATATTTTCCTCAAATCTGCCGTTCGGATGCGCACGCTTTCCGTGAGCAATCCGATGTTGAACTCCGCCCACTCGTGGTCGAACACACTTTCGTCGAGGTAGATGGGTAAAGGAGTGGAAAACCAAAAAGGAGGAACGGCCCCGGGCTCGCACCCCGTTTTTTCCAATACGATTTCCTTGGAGGCCAATTTCACCTTCTTGAATTCCAAAATTTCCCCGAACCGTTTCAAATCCATCTTTAGGTCCGCGGCCAGCAATGCCAAAACCACCCCCCGCTCGGTTTCAAGAACCATGGCTTTCACCCCATTGTGCAATTCTCCTTTCCGCGCGGCCATGGCCTGCTGGGAGGTGTACACCGGCTCGTGAGTGAAATGCTCGAATGGGATATTTTGTTCCTTAAAAGTGCGGAGGATGGCATCGCGTTCGGATTGGCCCATAATTAAAATGGAAGCGATCTGGTTTTATTTGGCGTGCTTGACCTGGTGTAACGATTGCCGCAGTCGCTTGTCGGTTTCCAATATCTGACGCGCGAGATGCGTGTTCAAATCCACGAGCTCGTTATGCTTGTCCTGCAATCCATGCAGACAGCGGGTTATTTGTTGGTTGGAATAGCGAATCAAGTATACTGCCACAATCAAGGACATGAGGAATAATCCCACCGAGACGAATAGCGTTCCGATGGCCATAACAAGTCACTTCCGGATGGGGGCGGTTTGCCGCACCTCGGTCGACTCGCTCCCTTTTCGAACGTGTTTGATGGATTCGATTTCCCCGCGCAAGGACTTTTCATTCATGATAACTGTTTTGGTGAGACGGGCATTGAGTTTCATGAGCTCCAAATTCTTATCCCGGAGATGGGAGATGCTGCCCATGAGCTGTTGGTTGGAATACCGGATGAGATAGACAGCTACGATCAGCTGGACTATGAATAGGCCGACGGCCATCACCATTTCAGTCGTTACCATGCTGGGGTTTCCCTCTCGATAAGGCCAAGAATTCGGCCTATTAAAACATTACCCCGTTTGGGGCGTTCCTGAGGGGGAATATAGCACCGGTTTACTTTCAGATAGGGGGCGATGAAGGGAATTTTGGGGAGAGGATTTGGAAGGGCGGAGGCCTGGTGGGTATAATGGTGTCGGAACCAGATGAGCAGGGCGAGGAGCAGAATAACCCCTAATATGAGGAGCATAGTAAGTCCCTCCCGGGAAAGGAGAGGGGATTGCTGTTCGAGGGTGGCGAGCAATGCTCCCAATCGGGAGAGTCGGGTGGAGATGTCGATGAGCAAAGGCCCCAATGTTTCAAAATCCCCAGCCAGCAATTTTCCTTTGGCCTGGGCGAGATCCGATTGGATAGCCAATAGTTGTGTCCGCGCGTCCGCGATGTCGAATCCCCGGCGCTGCATATCATCAATGGTTTTTTCCAATTGGTCCGCGCGCCATTCCAAGTCCGCCAGAAGTTGAGCATAATATTCGTTGGGTGTTGTCACCCCAAAATGCACCGTTTTAGATTGAATGGTATTGTAAGCGTACACATTCACGTATACCGTATGGATCCCCACTCCCGCATGGAGGGGGATGAAGGGGGCATATTCCAGGGCACGGGTTTCCCCTGCGGAAAGGGATAGCGTCGTGGCCGAGCGACCATATTCCAATTGTTGCGCATCCACCACATACCAATCCACCCGCACGTTATCCTCCTGAAAATCCCCACTATTGAAAAGGTTGACCGTGAAGGGGTAGCTGAGGCCCAGGGCGCTCTTTTCCGAGGGGGCGGAAATGGTGAATGTCAGCGCGTGCTCGCCCCGCACGTCCATGTTCAAGTCATAGGTATCATACAGCACGACCCCGCTCGCGGAGCGGAGCTCCATGCGCAGGTGATGCATCCCAAATTCGATGGGGGTAAAGGCTGGGTCGACGAGGAAGAGGGTGGATTGGAAGGGTGACAGGTCGGAAATGGGTTTTTCCCCGGTAATCACATAGGAAGAGGGGGTTGTGATGGTATACCGGAGCAGGTAATCCGTGAAAAGCGTGGTGAGGTTCTGCACGCGGGCGTACATCCCGGAAGGAGCGCCTTTGGCGAGTTCGGGTTGGAAAAAAACCTCCAGGATTTGTGCGCGTTTGGCCACACTCGCTCCCCCACCACCTCCAGTGCCACCCCCACCGCCTCCACCGCTGCTCCCCCCGCTACCGCCCCCACTACTTCCCCCCCCGCCCCCCGAAGGAGATGCCAGCACCGTGAATGTCCCCGTATTGTCCCAGACGAAACGGTTGCCGCACGTGAAAAGGGAGGCCACGGTATATTCCCCCGCCGGAGAGGGGCCGAAAAAGGTTTTGACAAACTCCCCATTAGGTAATTGGGACATGCTCGCATTGGCATCCGCGATGGTTCCATCCGGGTAGTAGGTGGTGGTGTTGGCGTTGATGTCATAGACCGCATTTCCATCCGCATTGGTGATGGTGTTGCGGATGGTACCTAGCTCCCCAATGTTGAGGTCGAAGCCATTGTTGAGGAATGCGGTGGTCCAGGAGAGGGCACCCAAATAGACGTAGCCATTGATGTCCCCTTTGGCGCCCGATAGACCCTGGTACGCGGTGACTTGGAGAAAGTATTCCCCATTGAGATCAAAATTGAATGAATGGGTGTAGGTGCTGTCCCCGTTATTGGTGAAGTTCACATCCACGCTGGAGGCGTCGGGTTTTAGGATGGCGGCGAAGACATTGGCGTCTGAAACGGGGTGGCCGAATTGGATACCTTCTACCGAGGCGGTGATGAGGGTGTTTCCGGTGGCGGAAGGACACAAGGGGTAAGAGAGGGTGACAATGTATCCCGTTTCCAGGTTGGGAATCCACGTGACTCCCGTCGCGGCCCCGCTCACGGAGAGGGGAAGCATTAATCCCAAGAGGATCAGGAGGAGGAGATGGGTCAATCTCACATGCATGCGTAGCGGAGCGGGTTGGCGTTAATTAATGGTTTCCCCCTTGGGCGTGGGAAGGGTAGTCAATCCCACCCATTTGGCTCGCCCCAGAGCGGGCAGTATCTCTCCAAAAAGGGCCCGTTTTTAATCGGATTTATTTCCAAAAAATGTTCGTTTTTTTAATCAAGCCTTTTTTCTAAAAAAATTAAAAAAATTCGTTTTTTGATGAAACTTTTTTCTAAAAAGTTTCTTTTGATCAAACTTTTTACTAAAAAGGTTTCTGAAAAGTTTATTCTAAAAAAGCCGGTCCCTTAATCGGACACCGTGATGTTGAGGGTGACGTAGTTGTCCGCTGGGCGGAAGTATCCCATCGTGGCATACAACCCTTTGTGCTCATTGGACCATTTCGTGCTCAATTCACGAGGGGGGGCCGTGGGGTTGATCCCCACGACATACACTCCGGGTGGGGTGTCGTCTTTCACCGTGCCTTCAATAGTAACACGCGTCGCCCAGTCCTTGTCAAAAACAGGAAAAGTGGGTCCTAATAGGAAGTAGGGTTGCCCGGTCTTCTCCTCGCGGATGGTGATATCGAAATACTGGGCAGCGTCGCCATTGGGTACGAATTGTACTCCTACATAGTTCTGGATGTTCCACCCATTCGTGGCGAAAACAATTGCGGAGAAGGTGCGGCGGCCGCTATGGGAAATAGTATCGTGCTGCGTGTCGGGATACGTCCTGAGAGCGGAGTCCCCCCAGTAATTGAGCGATGGGTTGATCCACCCGATGAAGGCATAGTATTGGTTCACCACCGCGAGTTCAGTCCCTTGAAAATGGAATTCAGGTTGACTGTAATACGCGTGCCCCAAATTCCCTAACTGAAAAATATTCCCAACTTGCAAATCATAAGCCACTTCGGGAAAATCATAAGGAACGGGGGGCAATTGGGAGAAAATCTGTTCCTCGGAGGCGAGGTCGCAGCAGTCCAGGAAGAATTGTTTGGTTTCTTCCAAAGTTAGCCCCATATTCGCGGCCGCCTTCTCATAAATATCATATTTGTCGCGGTCCACCTTGAACACTTCCTTCAGGTAGCGCGCCTTCGACAGGGTAGCGGGGTCCACGCGCGGGCCGATAACTGAATTAGGAGAGGCGAATGAGGAGGCAGGGGGCACATTATTCGTCCCGGATTCGATATCGGGAGAAATAGGTTCCGCAGCCCCGGTTACGAGACCGGTGAACAGGGAGGTGGAAGAGACGAGGTAGAGGCCGATGCCCAGTACCGCAAGGATAGCGACGCCCAACACCCAGGGATTGGAGGACGGTTTCTTTTTGGTGGCGGATGGTTTGGGGGCCATAATGGGTTTTTCCTTGTTATTCGGAGTATGGGACTGAAATTAATAAACCCTTCCTCTTGGGGGGCATCAGCTGAAGTCGCTTCCCAGTTGTTGGGAGGCGTTGTGGTCGCCGGAGGAGACAAAGCTGTTGAAGTCCCCGGAATAGCACAACTGGGTGCTCGCGAATGGATCCAAAGCAGTGATCACTCTGGATCCGGCCGTCCAATTGGAGGAATTGAAATTCTTGCAGGTGGTGGTGCCGGGAGCCACCGTCGTACTTGAAACGCTGCAGTCCTTCTCCCATCCCCCTAATCCGGCCGTGCCGCAGCCCGTGCTACCCTGCCAAACCTTGAGTACGAGGTTCACGTCCGCCCCCGCGAGCGCGGAGGCGAAATTGGCGTCCACATTCAGGGCGCCGGTCCCCGTGTTGGAAACCGACATCGCAGCCTGGGAGGAGGACTGGCAATTAGCATCCGCCGCTCGGGTGCTTGAGGGCACGACGCGGGCCGCATTCCCATCCGCATCTGGATCGTGCTGGGCGTTGGCTTCCACAAAGAAGAATGCGGCCGAGGTGCAGGGCGACCCATAAGTGACAGAGATGGATTTGGCCGTGGCCACAAACCAGGTCATTGTGGTGGTGACCACGTTGGCCGAGGCAATTGTTCCAAAGAGGATGAAACCCAATAGGAGGAGTGAAATAATGGATACGGATCGCATAACATGGCCTCGACGTGACCTGCCACGCATAAGTCCTTTATAAATGTAATTGTGCGGCGCGCCCCGTTCCTTTAAGTCCTGGAAAAATATCTATTTCTGATATGCCTGGTTCATTCGGGGATTGGCTAGTGGGGGGAAAACAAACCGTATCTTGCACCCCGGAAGAGGCCGCCCGGCGGTTGGAAGCCATTTTGGGGGTGGATCGGACGAGAACCGCGGAAATAGTGGCCATGCGGGCCGCCGAGGTGAAACATACCCTCAGTCGGATGATTCCCACAATGGATGAAAAGGGGGCCCAATGGCTGGAACGTTTGACTCCCCCCCGGAGTGAGGAGGCATTGTTGGCGTACGCGGTGGAAGCCCATCCCTATTTCGAGACGCAAGTAGGGCCCGCGATGCGACCAGGGGCAAACGAAAATTCATCCTCACATTGGTGGGGGGAATTGGAGGAGGCCTTGCTGGATATGCGCCGGGTGGCGGTGCAGAATCTATCCAAGCATCCCGCGCAGAAAGGATTGGGGTTATTGTCCCGCTGGCGAGAGTCCGTTGAGCGTGATGAGGAAGCCTCCCGTCGCGTGTATGGTTTGGAGCGGGAGTTAAGGAATACGTTGCGCGGGCAGAATGAGGTGGAAGATGAGGAGGCCGCCCTTTCGGGGGGGAAAGGGTATGATACGTATTTTCGTTTGCGGGAGTCGCGTGATTCTCTTTTGCGTCGGAAGCAGGGGTTGGAATCCCAATGGATGCACGTGTGGGAAAAGGTGGCCCCGGTTTTGGAGAAATTGTATGCTGATACTCCTTCATTCGCCGCAATGGAGAACGCCCAATTGAGGTTGTTGCAATTATACCTCGCCCACCCCCAAAATGCGCGGGCGCGGGACGTGCATGGCGCGGGATTGGTAATGGTATTGAGATTGGCGGTGGACGCATTGGAAGAGAAAGAGAATTCAAGTGACGAGGAGGCGGCGCGGGAAATAATATTAGGCGCCCTGGAGGAAAAAGTATTCACGGATTATTTCTGGTTGGCCAATGAACTGGAGGTGGCCTTGCAGGGGAACGCCAAAGAATTGCATTCCCACCCCATCCACCGGAGGAAACAAAAATTAATGGTGCGGATGGCCCAACTCGAGAGGGATAAGGATCGTATTAAAGGAGAATTGGAGGAGGCTCGGGAAGCTTTGGATAAATCCGGGGTGGTGCGGCGGCGGGCCTGGCAGGAGGCCACTTCCTTCATCACCATGGAGTGGGGGTGGGAAATTGTTTTTGAAGAATCCCCATTTATGTCACCGTGATCACGCGATCGACGAATTGGGATAGGGTTTCAGTAACTGAATGTCCTTCATCCGTTTGGATGAGGATAAACAACCCAATCGTGTTGTCGCTCCGGTTCTTGGCGATGACGGTGTGGCAGAATTTTTCCACGGATTGGGGAGAATTGTAGACGAGCAAGGTGGAAACCGAGTCCAGGATGAGGAAGCGTTGGTTGGCCACCACCCCTTTCATTTTTTCGGAGATAGCCATGTTCATCTCCACCAAAGCTAAAGGAGAATCCAAATAGGTTACTTGCGCGGTGTTCTCCACTTCCTTCCCCGTGAGGGGGGTAATGACGTCGATGAACATCACATTACTCGGGAGGGGGGTTATCTGCTTGGCGATGTCCATGAAAGGCTTGTTCACCGTGACGTAGACCCCGGGGATTTTTTGGGATTGGAAATAGGTGATGAGGGCATGGGGAATACGGGAATAGTCTTTCACATCCACGAGCAGGAGATTAGCACTCCCCAGGGGCAGCGATTCAAGGATCGTTTGGAGCTTAGCCTCAAACTCCTTGCCCGGCCTCAGCATCTCATTGAGTTGGGCGTCATCCAGCGCGCGGGGGGATGACGAATCGGAATTAGATTGAGTGGTAGAAGGGGATTCGGTTGGCACCGACTTTGATGGGGTGGGAGAAGAATTAGTCGAAGTGGGAAAAGGCTTTGTCGGAGCGGGAGAAATAGTAGGAGCAGCAGGGTCCGGCGCGGACGGTTTGGATGCGTCTCCGCGAATGAAAACAGAAACCCCTTTCCCGGGAGATGGAGAGTCGTCGAGGGCCATACGAGCAAGAGCGGGATTGCGTAATAAAAAAAGGATGGGCACTCCCCCCAAAAAAGGAGGAGTGGGGCACCGGGTGGTGCCCAAGAAAGTTATGCTATTAGATGGTTCCGCGGCAACCGCCGCCAGCTGCCAATCCTGTTAATTGGCCAGCGTCATACGTAAAAGAATATACCAGGTCGTAAGAACCAGAAGCCAAATTAGGATCCTGATCGAGGGTTACAATCTTCGACTCATTCGGCGCTAGTGAACCGGGCCCTATGCCTAATATCAATTGAGCTGTTTGAGCATAGGTCGTGCCACCACCATGTCTACCAGTGATGTCGAGTGTCTGCAATGTAACCCCTTGACCGGTCTGATTCACTAACACAAAATCGGTCGTATCTGCAGTTATATTACTCTGGGAAACCGTGAACTGCCCAAACCGGGAGTCACACTGGTTTCCTTGAATGGTGCTCGGGTTTATTAGGACCACGAGCGCGGCGACCGCGATTACGATGACGACCAGGGCCCAGCCGTAGGTCATCAGGTATTCGAGCGCCGATTGTCCTTTTTGGTTTATTCTGAATTTCATGTTGTTGCTCTCCTCCTTTGCAAAGAAAGGCAATTGGCTGGAGGTCACACCAATTCGTCTTATATAAACCTTGGCGTCTTCCGGGCACGCTCGGCAGGATAAACGTTGGCGATTGTTCGGTTTCTGCCGGATTCCGACCGATTTGGATAGTACGGATGAACAAAATGCGTCTTTTGGATGGGGCATTTGGGCCTACAAATATTACAATATAGTAGAAGAGTAGGAGAGGAGGGAAGCCGGGTAAACAAGGCGATGGGATAAAAGACTTGATAGAAAGGATTTGGTTTCCTCGGGCGGCACCCGCCCGCTTTTAAACGGGCGAATCCTCTTGGGGAGAATGGTCGCATTAAGTATAGTGGAGCGCACCCCCACGGAAGTGATGGGATTGGACGAGTTAATCCAGGGGGGCATTCCCAAGGGGAATCTCGTCGTGTTGACTGGGGACCCGGGCTCGGGAAAAACCATTTTCTGCCTGCAATATCTTTACCATGGCGCCATCAAGCATGGGGAGGTGGGGGTGTTTATTTCCCTGGAGGAGAAACCGGAGGAGCTCTTGGAGACCGCGGGGATATTTGGATGGGATTTCAAACCATTAATCAAGAGCGGGAAGATCATTTTTCAGACCGTGGAATTGTACGATTTTGATAAGCTGAAGGACAGCATTGAGGATTTGGTAACCAAACATGAGGCCAAGCGCCTGGTCATCGACCCAGGAGTTATCTTCCACTTGTATTTCGAGAAGGAATTGGATGCGCGCAAACGCATCCTGTCCTTGGGAAAAATGCTCAAGAAGCTGAATATCACCTCCCTCATCACCAATGAAAACAGCACCCTCCACGCGGGATTGTATGGGTTGGAGGAGTACGTGGCGGATGGGGTCATATTGTTGTACCACACCCGCGTGGAAAACCGGTTCGTGCGAAGTATAGGAATTTTGAAGATGCGCGACACCAAGATCACGGATAAGCTGCGGCCTGTCCGCATCACCACGGAAGGGGTGGAAGTGCTTCCCAAAGAAGAATTGTTCTCGGAAGTGTTGTGAGTCTAGTTTCGGGGAGGCACTTATAGTGTCAATGGGGGAATTAACCAGTCACCACTTTGATAGACCCAACGGGGTAAACAGGAACCCATCACCCGGCAAGGATGACGGCCAATAAGATATAAATAGTATCACCATGGTAATACTATTGAGGTGATTGTCTTGGAAACGATTCCGGCCAAAGTCACAAGCAAGTTAGTCGGGGAAATAGACGAATTGATTAAGGAAGGGTGGTATGCCAACCGCAGTGAGGTAGTGCGCGATGCGATTCGCGATTTGGTGAAAAAACTACGCGCCGAAAAACTGGAACAGGCCATCAAAGAAGATGTAAATTGGGGATTGCATGGCTAAAAAACGTATAGCCGTGTTGGATGCCGGGCCCTACATTCACTTGAAAGAAATCGGGGCACTGAAGGCACTCACGATTTTTGAATTAAATGTCCCCTTGGAAGTTCTGGACGAGGTAAAATCCCTGGATGGCATTTCCTGCACCCATCCCCCGGTCAAAAACAAATCCATGATAGGCATCCTCAGCACCCAATATGAATTAGGTTTGGGAGAATCCGCAGCGATAGCGCTATGCAAAGAAAAGAATATTGACTTGCTTCTCACCGATGATTTAGACGCCCGAACAGTCGCCCAAAAATTGGATCTACAACCTCACGGAACAATCGGAATACTATTACGCGCATACCGAGAAAAAGTATTCACCAAAAAAGAAACAATGGTATTCGTGAGGAAACTGAAAACGGACTCAACCATCTACATCACCAACAACCTCATCGAATATATATTGAAAGAAATCGACGAGAGCAAATAGGAATAACATTCCCTCACCGGCCTGAACCAGTTGCCCGGGAACCCTTGGTTGGCACCGGCTCGTGAAGAAAAAAGCTGTGAATTACGGGGCACTGAAGTGCCCCGCGTCCGTTGGAACGACGAATTAGAAGGAATAAGCCGAAAGATCAATGGCGGGATTCATCTGCCTGCTGAAGCAGGCAGGGTTCTTCCGAAAACGGCTCTAAAATATTGTGGGATGGTTTAATGGTAAGACGCGACCTTGCCAAGGTAGTAGCCCGGGTTCGATTCCCGGTCGCTGCATCTAACTGCCAGTTAGAGTGCCGTATGTCTTTTTGAATGTTGGAAAAGGCAGGCACTACTATGCGAACCGAAAAAAGCTTTCATGACTACCCACGCATGCTCAAACGCTTGTGCGAAAGAATATGGCCAGAAGAGTACCCAGGGGAACTAAGAGAGGGACAAAAGTCATTCCAATTGAACCCCCGAAACAAACAGATCCTCAAAGACCTGCTCTCCCATTTGGAACGCGAAAATTATAGCAGCGCGCGAATCATCCGCCTGGTAAGTTTCGTAGCCCTCCTGGGAGAAATGTTAGGAAAGGATTTTGACAAAGCCACCAAAGAAGACATTCAGGGAACCGATGGAATTGTGTCTAAAATCCTAAAGAAGTGGTCCAACGACACCACGCGCGAGATGGGAATACAATCCACCAAACAGTTCTACAAATGGCTGCTGGGAGAAAACGAAGAATATCCAGACATCGTTCGAAAAATAAAATTCCGACGAAAATACAAGGAAGAATATCTGAAGGAGATTCTAACAAAAGAAGAGGTGGCGAAAGTCATTGATACAGCCGACCATCCAATGAAGAAAGCCTTAATTGGGACGCTATATTCGGCAGGGCCGCGCATTAGTGAATTGGGCCTATTAAGCGTGAAGGATGTGGAGTTCCAAGATGACGAAGCAGTCATTAGTATTACCGAATCAAAGACCAGGAGACGCCGCGTTATTATCGTTAACTCCACCGTCAAACTCTTGCATGATTGGTTTGCCATCCACCCAAATCGAAACAAACCAGACTTTCGGGAAACACCATTATTTGTCAGTGTATCACACCAAAAATATGGAAGAAGAATGGAATATGCATCTATTTGCAAAATGCTGAAAGTAACAACCGCACTCGCGGGTATTCAAAAACCATGTAACCCGCATCACTGGCGCCATAGTTTCGCGACTCACTTGGCGCAAGATGGATACAGCGAATATCAAATCAAAATTATTCTCGGCCACTCCATGACCTCTAAGTCAACAGCCAGATACATCCACATGGCAGGGCAAGGAGTATTCGATGTAGTCCGAAAGAAAAATGGTAAAAAAATCATGGATGAAGGAGCCCAAAAACCCGCTTTGGAATACAAAAAATGTGATACATGTGGATATGGGGAGAACACATTTAATCAACTTGTCTGCAACAAGTGCATGCGCCCCCTTGGGATAGCTGAAAGACTCCAATACAAAGATCAACTATCAGAAATTCGAGGCAAAATGGAGAATATGGAGAAAGCCTATCACCTACTGCTCAAGGCCCACCTGGAAACAATCGAATCAGAAAAGAGCAAACAAGCATTGTAGGCAATTTGGCACCTTTTGATGCCACAATGCTTTATAACCTAAAGATTGAGTCTTGGATATGGTTAAAGGAAAACCTGCTCAGAAACCCAAAGCGGTCGCTACCCACCGATTTAACAAGTTTTCAGTCGGGCGAGCAGCGGTGCTCTATAAACGTGGAATGTCCCGCGCGCTCGTATTAGAACACTTCTTCCGCACCTACGCCAAATCCTGGGGCATCCGGGATTACTTCGAAATGTATCAATACCTATTCGAAAAGGGCCCCGGACGAAGACCTAATCTCGCAAAGATGTTCGAGGGCAAGTCGGAGGGCCAGATCAGAGACGCATTTTTCGAGTGGCGACAAAAGAATATGAAGAGTTCTGGAAGACAGTCAGAACGAATGAGAAAACTCCATCAAGACCCAGAATTCCAAAAGAGACACAAAGCACAAGCGTCAGAACGAATGAGAAAACTCTGGAAAGATCCGGAATGGCGCACTCGCCAGACTGAACTTATACGCGTAGCACTACAGCGACATTGGGATATCATACACAATGACCTATTAGCGGAATTCAGGGGTCGGGGGCTAATTCAAACATATGATTTTCGCACCGAGGAGAGAGTCGCAGGAACAACCAAAACACCTCAGTCGGAAGCCATAGAAAGAGAGCGAAAAACACAAGTAGAAAAAGGAATCGCAAAACTTCAACCAGAAGAATCAGAAGCAATTACATCCACCTTTTTTGAAGGAAACGACTACCCAACCACTGCCGAAAATATGGCAATAACGCTACCAGAATTAAATGAAATTTTAGATAGGGCCTATCGAAAGCTCGCGAAAGAACTGCGCGACCTTTAATAAAAAAAATAATGCCGGATAAGCCATAAAATGCCTATCCGAACAAAGAAGTTTTATCGTCTTTCGAGCCAGGCTTTTGCGCCTTTGTATACGTTGTTTAGGAACGTATAGGCTACGAATGAAAATCCCGTTGTTTCGAGCTCGTTCGTGTTTAATCCTGCGCCCGCGGCAATTAGTCCGAGGAAAGCACCCCATACCATTGCGGGTAAAAACTTTCGCCAGTCGAAAACTTCTCCTTGACCAACATTTTTGGCCGCACCGCTGAATCCAGCAATAGCTCCACCAAAAAGTCCGGCCAGCATTATACTGATTAGGTCTTCCATAGAAGATTCCCCCTCTCCACTGTGTTGTAGAGTGTGATAGTCATAGAAAGTAGCTCACGGCTGCACTGACAATGATTGATGCTATGGCGGCCATGACTACGATTTGTCCTTTTTGCGTATTCACCCATGCTTCGAGAGTTCGAATGCGTTTATTGAAATCATCATGCCATTCCGCATCATCCGTTACGTGTCTCTTTTGTTCGTCCCGATCGCGCACTGCTACTTCACGAAGCGTATCCACATGTCCAGCAGTCTTTGCATGAGCCACTTTGAGTTCTGATACCGATTGGATTAGTTTGTCGATTTTGTCTTCCATCCGAAATAGTAATTCGGTTTCCATTAGTTGTTCCCCCCGATTGGTTCAATGACTACTTTTGATCCGAGAAAAGACTGGAAGTCTGATTCGTCTTGTGGGGTAATGAATTTGTTCCACGCATTGCGTTGATTGAACGAGAACCACACACCCCAAATTCCAAAATCATCTGTTTTATTTTTCGCATCAATTGTAGTGGGTAACTTTGTAATTTTGGAAGCATTTTCGAATCCACTTCCATACGTTGAATTGAAATGATGAAATTTTTCGGTCTCATCCGCATAGCCATAAAGTGTGGCATGTCCCCCCAGGTTACAATTTCCTATGGCAATTCTTCCCTTCCAATCCGGAATGCCAGCCGCATTCCAATAGGTCTTTAGATAGACGGCCCAGCTGTCGCAGTCCGCCGCTTTCTGTTCTTTGATTCGGATGCGTTCATTAATTTCAAAGGGAAACTCCCACACCTCGGGAAAAGAAGGGCCGTAAAGATTCCAGTCGAAAGCGTATCCATACTTCTTTTTCTTTGCCCACTTGTAGATCTCCAGCATTATTTCGTCATGGTTTCCCTTTTCAGTTTGGAATCCTTCTTTCTTTACCTCTTCTTTTATGCGCCAGTCCTCAGGAGTGATCAACAACCGGGGATCAATGCTCATGAGCTTGTCAAACTTGGGAAGCGGTCGACAAGAATAGGAAATATTGGCTTTGGGATATTTTGCATTCCAGAATTTTGCATTTTCATCTTGCCCTTCCGCATCGATTTGCTGCGTAACGAGCGCATTATATTTCTGCACCCATTCATCTGTTTTCTTTTGAACCTCCACTTTTTCATTCGCAATTTTGGTAACTTTCTTTTTTGTTTCTAACAGCTCTTCGGACTGTATCGCGTTGTCCGTTTGAGCATCGCGAAGTTCTTGTTGAGCATTCTTCAATTTCGCCAATTCTGTAGCACAAAGAACTTGACAAACCGCTCCACGAGCGCTATCCAATTTTTCTATCAAGCTCACTTTTAGCACTCCTGCTTTAGCAATGTTGCTACGGCCTCAATGTTTCCCAATTCGAGCGCGTTCACGAGTTCCATGCAGCGGTTTAATCCCCGCACATGGTTCCAAACCTGTTCCTGATGCCTCAATGCCTCTGCGTAACGCTTGTTTCGAATAGCGTTTTCGGTTTTCTCCAGCCACGTCGTCATTTCTTTTTTGTGAGCGAAATAGTGGGCCACAAGGTTTTCGATTTTTTGAGTGGTATAGTCCATTTTTTACACCTACTGCAGTGGCGTTCCGGGCACAATCACCCATTGGTTCTGCGTTTTTTCTTCTGGGGTTAGGTCGTTTTGTCGAGTGACCGTAATGCGTTTTACGGCTCCTGCGTGAATGTAATAATCTTTTTTTTGTGCAGGATGGTCGAATATGCGGTATCCTGAGCACCCGGAATTGAAGTTGGCAGCGGGAATATCTGTCAATGTTTCGTTTGTTCCATCGGTGTACTCGATTTCGATTGTTAGCGTTTCAGACATAGTTTTTTTCCTCCAAGATTTATTTTTTTTAGTCGATTATTCTCCCAACGAAAACCACATCGTAGAATAGCGGTTTGTTGTCCGTTGTCGAGAGCGACGCACTATTCAAAACAGATATTCCACTCGTGCAACACGAAAATCCAGGTTGATGGGGAACAGATGAGGTGGTGCCCGTGCTGATGGATTGGGTATCGCTTCCACCTGTTCCGCCGGAAGTGCTATTTCCGCGGAGAAACTTATTTCCCCCATTCAAATCTGGAAGTGTTTGTCCATTGTAGGGTGAGTCCGTATTGCTGACGGTTCCCCCACTTAATTCTTGAAAACCATACTTTAGTGCGGGAGTGTTGGTATAGGATTTTAGCCACACTTTTACTTCGCCGATAAATCCATCGCGCCCCATGATGGGTCGAATGTCTCGGATTTGATCATTGGTAATCGCCGTGTCATTAGCTGGAACAAGAATGTAGGCCAGTGGAATAGTAGGAGCACTGGAAGCCGGAATCGTTGGTCGTATAGGAGTAGCGGCAGGAGTTCCGGCCAGGTATCCTTTTGTAACCGTTCCTGCGATCGTGTCCACGATTAAATAAATCGCATCGTAACGCGGATTGGTGGCATCGGCGGTATCAAGCGTTTGCGTGGTAGCCGTAAAGCTAATCGGTACTCCGGCTACGTTTACGACCCCTGCTTTGAGGTCGACAACCATGTCCGAGGCACTGGATCCTTGATCGACTCGACAGCCGAATTCTACCCAACAATTTAGACTTCGGTTTGCTTCGGAATCAAATCCCGGATCTCCATCGGTCTTAGGATACTGTCCTTCAGTGGCCGCCATAATCGGTCACCTCGAACTGTAACCGATATTTAATACTCCCTACGCACAATGCGCTGCTCTTTTTTTTCGCGTTGCGCCATACGTTTTACATCTTCTTGGGCCTGTGCAATGTGATCATCTATTTGGGCGGGAGTAACGTGTCCAATTTTTACTCCTCTCCGTCGAGCTATTGGTGAAAGTCCGGTTTCTTGCATGATGCGATCCTTGCGTTCGCGTGCCGCTTCATATCCTTTTTTTCCTGGATTATTTTGCGCGTGATGTCGTTTGAAGTGGATACAATACTCGCACCAAATTCCCTTTCCCATCTCACAATCCACTTGAACCTTTTGGGCTATTCCCACACTGTTCTTGTAATCATAATACGGGTACGCGCAAGGCACAGTAATTTCTTTCTCATTATTTTTCATTCGTACCAGCCGCGCTTTTTCTATTGCGATGGATTTTCTTCGCTGTTCGGCCACTGCTAAAATAAATCCCTTATTAGCTTCGGCGAGTAGTTGTCCAGGTGTAGTCATTCGTTTTTCCTCCCATTTTATCCGCTGATGTACTCTATGGTGTAGGCCCAGTCCATTTCGACCGAGCTATCTTTGTCAATCGTTGAAAAAGTGGCGCGTGTAACCAAAATGCCTGAAACTGCTGCGGTGAGTAATCCGACTTCCGAGAATGTTCCGGGTGTGTTTCCTTCTGTTTTGAGAATGGGCCATTCAAATCGTACTTTTCCAATACCGATGCTTGCGTCTACGGTTACGGCTTTTCGTATGATCTCGGCTCCCAGCGTGGTGTCTCCAGAGGTGGGTGACGTTGTGCTGTTTCCTAATGCTGCGTGGGTAATTTTTGCGGAAGACAGGCCGGCGATTAGGTCGCGATGTAAATCAGCCCCATTATTCGTCATGAGATTGTACGTATCGACCACCTTGATTCGCGTTCCATTGGCAAATCTTTTCCATGCTTCAATGTGACCTCTAATTTTTGTTTTTTGTTCGATTTCGTATGTCATGCGCTTGCCCCCGTAATTGCATTTAGTGTTTTAATTGTCCGTCGTGGTGAACCACGTCCTGCAACAGCGATAGTGTCATACGCTGAGATGGTCATGTAATCGAAGGTGATTGAATCCGCGCCGGAGACGACCCATCTTTTTTGAATGAAATTTACGCTCGCCCAATTGATTGCTTTAGTGGCCCATGCAATATCGTCTAAATCGATCAGCAAATAGGTGGGTTGATCGTTATCGAGTGCAAATGCTGAAACGTGTCCGGCCACTTTCCATGCGTATTGTTTTGCTTGATTTTCGCAATAGTTTGTTGAGGATGATCCAATTCGAACGTCAAAGTCTGTTACATTTCCTCCATTGAGGATGTATCCCCATACTCCGAGCGTTCCGCGCCAAGGATAGAACCAGGTGTTGTCCCATATTGCGTTTGTGATGCTTCCGTGATTTGCATTTGCACTGCTATCACTTGCTTGGGTTCCTGTTCCTATATTGAGTTTCCACCATCCAATAAGATTTGTCGTAGAAATTTGAGTAGGCTTATTGTATATGGCTGCGACTTCAACCGATCCAACTAATCGATTCCAGAATGCTGCATTAGCGATTCTTCCATTGAATTCAAATCCAGCCGTGAGATCTCCGCGTGTTGCAATGGCGAGTGCAATGTTGTTGAGAATGCTTCCCGTAATCGAGGTCGTCGATGATCCGGATCCAATTTCTACTCCATTGACATAGGTTCGAATAATACGATTGGGGCCATCATTCGTAAACGTAAGCATGTCCCACTGTGCATCGGTTACGGAGCCAACCGGGGAGGTGGCCGTGTTTGTGCCATCGAAGAGTTGGAGGGCAACTGTATTTCCTGCAGCACTGCATAGCGCGTGATAGCCGGCGCTGGCCGTATCTCCTGCTTTCGAAAATAGTCGCTTATTTCCGGTGCCCCCACTTGTTTTGTTGACCCATAGGTTAATGGTAAATGAGTCTGTTTTTTCGAGATCATAGGCACTAATCTCGGGTATGGCCACGTAGTCTCCGCTTCCATCAAAATTCAAGCAATAAGTTTTGAGGGTATTAACCAGGTTGAGTGTGCTTCCTCCATAATTTACGATTCCTGTTCCGGTGGAAACTGCCCACG
>JAUYHT010000007.1 GCA_030688545.1 Candidatus Diapherotrites archaeon
AACGCAAAAAGCATCGACACGATTACAACGACAGATGGCGTTTGGACGTTGGGCGAGATGTGGCGGAGGGGCTACGGAATATCAGCACGCGCGGGTTTTTGATCGTCCTGTCCGGGAACCTCTCCGTGGCGATGCCTGTGCAATGGGCAGCTCGTGATCGGGCATCGGGCAACCTCCGAGGGCCTGTCGCCCGAGCAATCTAAACATTTTAGCCTGACCGCCGCCGCCAGGTCCCCCTGCTGGGACGCGGCGTATAGCCCATAATATTTTCGTTGAAACGGCGTTAGTTCACTCGCCATCGGTGTCGGCCTCCAAGATAGGCTCTTTAAGTTTGAAAGGTCGCCAGGGGTAAAGTGGGCATGTGGTGACAGTACAGCGGCGCACCTCGTCGAGGGAGCCGTTGACACATTCGAGGCACATGAGTTTGAGCGCCGCCGCTCGGCTTTTGTGATGGTTGGCGACGCAATTCGGGAAGCGCTCCGACATCTCTTCTCGTAACGTGCGGTTTTTCATCCCTACCCCTCCTTTCCTATGCACCCTTTGCTTCCTAGAATCGCATATTGTATCACGGGCGGGAAAATATAGCTGTAATATTTTGCATGCGATTTTAGGGGCTTAACCCCCCCCCTAGAAGTAATCCTAAATATTCACTAACTAGGCAAATTTTGCCTACCTGATTTTTCCGAAAAACCATAGCATTCAAATTTGGAAGCGGGTATTCTCGCGAAAGAAAGAGAAGCCCGCCGTTGGTTCGACGAGCTTCTAAAAAATCCTAGAGTTTTTCTAGGTTGGCGACCAAGCTGTTGAGGCAGCTGGGCCACAGAGGGACAAGAGAGGACCTTGCCCAATGCAAAATTACCATATCACTTCGTTCTCGTCTAGCGACGACTTACCTATTGTCGCTATAAAACGTAACGCCGACATCCCTGTCGGCGTTACTAACAAGACATGTCCGCCAGGTCAATTAAATGACCGTTCGACCATCATTCAATCTAACCCAAAAAGGTTATCATGAACGGGAACATCTTACGCCATCCCAGCGTTTTTCTGAATACCAATCTTTCTTTTTTCACCATTGACATGGAGACGACGACATGAAGCATGTGATCCTAAATGCACGTTCAAAATATTCCCATATCGGACAAACCTATAGGTTCGACGACAGAGAGCGCCGGTCGAAAGCTTGTGACGCATTAGAAGAGGGGGCGGCGTATGACCTCACTTTCATTATGACACCAGAGAGCAAGGCGGCGCTAGACAGCCTCATTGCCGACGTCTGGAAGGAGGCTGCCACCGCAGACATCAAGCGCAAGTGGCCACAAACCCCATCGCAACTGCCCTATAAAGTTGGGGAGAATGGGGAGATTATGGGCAAAGCAAAATTGCGAGGGGCCTACTCGCAGAAGCGTACCAAGCCCCCTACCGTAGTGGACGCGCAGAAAAACAAGATCGAGTGCCAAGACTTCGAGCTACCTTTTGACTCCCTCGTCAACGTGGCAGTCACGATCGTGGCATACAACACCGGCGCTGCCCAGGGCGTTAGCTTGCGGCTAGGAGCCATACAGGTGTTGGAGATGGGCGAACGCGCCGACGACGTCCCCTTCGACGTGGTCACTGGCTACGTTGCCAAGACTGTCCCTATGGCAGCGCCACCAACCCAGGATTTTAACGAAGAAATCCCCTTCTGAAAAAAGTGAACCTCCCTACGTATGGGGAGGTTCACAATTGAACAATATTATTGGAGTTGAACATGGACTATTATACAGATTTAAGGGTTTTTGCCAACAACATAGGGATTGTTTTACCAGAAGAAATAAACTTAAATGGAGAGATCCACAGGTTTTGTGGGGACCCCACCAGAACAAAAAAAGACAAAGACGAATGGTATGTCGGCAATCAAATTGACGCCCACATCACGGCCTACATAGGCACGTGGAAGGGGGCGGGAGAACATCACGTTTACCGCTCGTGGAATGACACCCAGCTGTCGCCCGAAGAAATCAAAGCACTACATGAGCGACAACAAGAATTCGCTGAGACTGTCCGCATTGAGAAGGAGGAGATGCAAGTAGCGGCAGCTTCCCGAGCCAAGGGGTTTTGGGATAACGCCCCAGACTGCAAGGAACACCCCTATTTAACGCGCAAACAGGTCCAGCCAGGGGCTACAAGGCAGTGGAAGGAATTTCTCTTGCTGCCCCTCCTTAGTGCCGAAACAGGGGAGATCATTAGCGCCCAGTTTATCGCACCATCGGGGGAAAAGCGTTTCCTGAAAGGGGGAAGGACGGAGGGCGGATATTTTCTCATGGGTAGCCTCGGGGGCGAGGCTTTCATTGCTGAAGGCTTTGCGACGGGGGCCACGGTCCACGAGATCACGGGCAAGCCAGTCGTCATCGCATTCTCTGCTGCTAACTGCGCAAAGGTAGCCGCACACCTAGTCAAACAGGAGCTTTTTACGAAGCTAAATCTGCTCCAAGACTTAGGCACGGCGGGGGAGAAGGTCGCCATCCAATGGAAAACCTATTCCCTGGGTGACGTCTACACCCCCAAATTCAAAGCAGGGGCAACAGGCAAGGACTGGAATGACCTAGCCGTAGAGGAAGGCGGAGAGGTTACAAAGCGCCAACTAGCACCTAAGCGTTACCCCTCGTATTCCCTCAAGGACTTTATGGCGCTCGACACCCCACCCTCGGAATGGGCAATCGACAACATCTTTGCCAAAGGATCGGTGAATGTTATGCACGCGAAGCCTGGCCACGGTAAAAGCATGATAGCATTATATTTAGCCACCGGTTGTATCGCAGGGGCGGAGCCTATACAAGGTCATTTATGCAAAAAACAAAACGTCTTGCTAGTCGACGCGGAATTAACATCATCAGACTTAAAAGACCGCGTGCAATCAACGCTTGAAACCTGTCAAAAGGCGGGGTTCGCCTTCGAAGAAACCAAGGGATTGACAATCATCCCTTGGATGCAAATTGAAGAAGAGGTAGGTCATCGTATAAACCTCTATGATCCTATCTCACAAAGCTATCTGAACCCACATATCGAAGAACACGACTTCATCATTCTCGACAATCTTGACAAATTGACGCAAAAAACCGAAGGGGACTCCTACAGAGCTGACGAGGTGCTTTGGCAAGGGCTATGGAATTGGCTTAAAACTTGGAAAATAAAAGGTAAAACAATCTTAATCATCCATCACGAAACCAAATCGGGCCAGATGAGGGGAACTGGGAAAATTGCGGATGACGTCGACGTCGAGATTTCAATCCAACGGCTGGAAACAAAAAACATCCCCAAACTAACAGGAAGGCTCTCGTGTCAAATGATATTTGCCAAGGCACGACAACTCGACGATAGCGGTTCACGGAGATTTATCATAAGTCTGCGGAACATCGAAGACATACATGAAAAATGCTCCCCATGGGAAAAGATCCTTCTGACTCCAGAAGAAGTTAAGATGGCATTAGACGCCGGCAAAGAAGAAATAGCCATGGAGAAGTTATTTTGGTAACAAACGGCTTTCATCGAGGTTTGACGGCGGGCCCCCTACGGGGGGGGCGGCGACGAAGTCGTCCGATCCCCACACCTCGTTGGTGGGGGGGGGTACATGCTCGACGTCCAACCGTTCGGACGACTGCGTCGCCTCTCTGGCGTCGAGCATACCCCCTCCCGGGCCCTCTGTCAAGAAAAATCGAATGCAAAGGAGATATTTTAAAACTATGGACGTAAATGCCTTAATATCAAAGTTCAAGAAAAAACAAGAAACTTCTTTAAAAGACAAGAAAACAACACCTTTACATGGATCTTTAGAGTTTTACCACCGGCAATTGGATAGTGAAACCATTCCATGGTATACGAAAAAACCCTACCACGAGAGAAATGATCCTCTTTACCGGATTCCTGCTCGTGTACGCTGGCAGTTGGTGAAAGACTATTACGAGACTCCCCTTCCCAGCCAAACCCCTGTAGCAAATACAGAATGGGAAGATCGGTATGTCGCCAACTGGTATCAATCCCTGGAGAAGAAATACCCTGACATGGCGAAATTGCAATTCCTGGCTGTCAATCTTTTCAGCGATAGGGTGATAGCTCTTAAGAAAAACGTCTCGCTTGCTGGTGCCCCTCGTTTCAAGCGAGGGACGAGAGGGGCCACTCTACAAAAGGAAGCTCTCGCAGCTTTTCCCCCTGGTATAATTTCTGCCATGGATGCCGCGATATCCAACGGTGGGGTACTCTGCCACGTGCAAGGAGTCATCGTGACGTTAACGCCCGAGGTGTTCCGGTATGTCTGACAGGCCACCAGCAGCCCCGCCACAGCGATAACGCCGCGCGGACAGCAAACGATTTTTGAGGCAACATGACAAAAGAAAGCCTACAACGCGATAACGAAGACCCGAGCAACCCAGACCCCACCCAACTTGAGATAACGCAGCCTGAGCGCAGCCAGACCACTTGCCGCGCATCTGAGGAGATAGACGAGCTCGCGCTTGAGCGCATCATCTTCGTGAGGCCACGAAATTGATAGGTAATATTTGAAACCCTTCAAACGCTACATGGCTTGGTGCCGCAAGTGTGACAGGGCCCTCGTCCCCGCCGGGAAGAAGTGCCCAGTCTGCGGTCACCGCCACCGAGTGAAGGGCAAAGGGAGGGGACAGATTGTCACTACCCTCCAAAAATGGCCGTATCTTTCGTAATACGGCCAAAAAAAACACCCCTAGCGCTCTCGCGCCAGAGGTGCCACCTGATGGAGGGCAGGTTATTCGCTTTTAGCTTTCGGCGGGTGCGCGATCGCCCGCACCATCTCCCGGCGCAAATCTGAAATCTCGGCGGCGCTAATCAGCCCGTGCTGCTCCGCCA